>JAYTWP010000044.1:0-5761 GCA_043743395.1 Actinomycetota bacterium
CTGGCGTTATTCCCATGGCAGGTTGCACCGAAGCACCGCTTCGTTCGGATCGTGCCGGAGGAGCTCACGGGCCGCCAGTTTCAGGTGAACCCGGAGGCCATTGCCGCTCAGGCGGCGCATCAAGCAAAGCCCAACGACGCAAGCGGCAAGCCCAAGACATGACGATGGTCCCTAGCAATCGGGTGCCGCGTCGGTCATGCTGAAGACATGAGCTTTCGTCATGTCGTTGTCCCGGTTGATTTCTCTGTCCCGTCCATCGCCGCGATCGCAGTCGCGAGGGCACTCGCCACGCGCGCAGGGGCAGACGTACAACTGCTGAGTATTTCCGGTTTGCACGGCAAGGAGGAGGCCGAGGCCGAGCTGCAGTCGTTGGCGGCCGAAGCGGGCGAGGGGACCTCGTGGCGCATCGTCACCAGCGAGGACGACCCAGAGACCCCATTGGTGCTCGAGATCCTCGAGAGCGCCGAGGACACCTTGTGGTGCCTCGGCTCGCACGCACGCACTGCGCTCGGTGAGTTGGTCTTCGGAAGCATCAGCGCCGACGTCGTGCGAGAGGTTGAGAAGGGCATCGTCATGGTCGGTCCTCACGCGGTCGCCCGCCCCGACGCCGATGTGATTCTGGTACCGCTCGACGCATCTGAGAACAGCGCTGCAATTCTGGGGGCTGCTCTGGAAGTGGCCAACACACTCAACATGCGCCTGCGTTTGGTGCAGGTCGGTGACCATGGCATTCCCGCAGACAGCAACGAGAGTTCGTACATTCGTCACGAAGCGATGCAGTTGCCGGCACCGCACAACCGTGACTTCGACGTGTTGCATGGCGATGTGGAGTCCGCAATCACGGACTACGTTGAACAAACCCCAGACGTGGCGATACTGGCGATGGCCACCCGGGGAATTCCTGCAGGTGCTCGTCTCACCGTGGGCAGCACCGCGCTAACCGTGTTGCGTCACGCCGCCGTTCCCATGCTCATGTTGCATCCGGCTACTCAAGACTGAGGCCACGCGCTGGTGCAGTACCAGCAAACCGCTTGCGCCGAGTATTGAGACAGCGACCACGATCCAGGTCTGCCCGGTGGGCGCGACGAACGCAAAGAATCGACGGAGCGGCTCCGCCACGAGCACGGTGGCTGCGCCGCCCACCATCGCCGCGACCAGCACGACACGTGATGCCGTCATCGGGCGCATCAGGGTGATGAGAACGGCGAGACCCGCCCCGAGCAGGCTCAGCGCCGCAGCAGTGCGCGATTGTTCGAGCGGAACGTTGAGCGCTGTTCGACAAGCGAGGTAGGTGCCGAGGCTCGCCGCTGCCATCACGCCCCCTACCGGTATCGCAAATCGCACCACTCTGGCGATGAAGCCCGGTCGAGATCGCTTCGTGTTTTTGGCGAGCGCGAGGAAGATGCCGGGAATGCCGATGGTGAGCGACCTGACGAGCGTGAGATGGCGCGGCAGGAAGGGGAACGAGGCCCCGCTGAGAGAGATGATCAACGACACCAGAATCGAGTACACGGTCCCAACGATGAAGAGGTGCGCCGACCGCTCGACGTTGTTGATCACTCGTCTGCTCTCGGCCAGCACGCGAGGAAACGTCGCGAAGTCATTGTCGAGCAGCACGATCTCAGCGACTGCACGCGCTGCGTCACTTCCGGCGCCCATTGCAATGCCCATGTCGGCTGCTTTGAGGGCGAGGACATCGTTCACGCCGTCACCGGTCATTGCGACGATGTGCCCCTTCTGTTGGAGCGCCAGCACCATCGACCGCTTCTGCTGTGGTGTCACCCGTCCGAAGACAGTGGAGGTTTCCATGACCTCCGCGAGCGCGTCGATATCGTCGGGCAATGTACGACCATCGATCGAAGGGCTTGGCGCGTCGGTGCCGTAGATGCCAATGCGCTGCGCGATGACATCAACGGTCTGAGGGTGATCACCCGAAATCACTTTGAGTATGACCCCCTCGTCGCGGAGGTACTGCATGATTCGCTCCGCGTCGGGCCGGATTTCGTCGTCGAGTACGACGAGCGCGAGCGGTATGCAACCGCGGCCGAGCTCGGTCGCTGACAGGTTGGGCGTACGCGCGAGAAGCACCACACGGCGGCCGAGTGCGGCGAGGGGTTCGAGAAGCGCGCGCACGGCGGGGTCGTCGGGTGCGATCATGTCCGGCGCGCCGATTGCATAGGCAGCGTGTCCATCAAACGACGCTCCGGCCCACTTGCGTGCTGATGCGAAAGGCACAATCGCCGCAGCGGTCCAGTCGGTGGGCGCAGCGAACTGGGCGGCGATCGCGGCGAGTGTGGCGTTCGGGTTGGGATCGACTGCGCCGAGCGCACCAAGGGCGGCTTCGACCTCGGCTCGATCTGTGTCCGCCAGGAGCTCGAGGTGCGAGAGGGATACCCGACCGGTGGTCAGTGTGCCTGTCTTGTCGAGGCACAGCACCGACACGCGGGCAAGCAACTCCACCGATGCCAGCTCACGCGAAAGAACCTTCTGTCGCGCTAGCGCGATGACGCCCGCAAGGAAGGCAAGGCTAGTGAGCAGCACCAGCCCGTCGGGCACCATGGCGATTGCCGCGGCCACCATTCCACGCACTGCCTCGTGCCACCCGGGTTCGCTGTGCATGAGCCGCCAAAACAACAGCAGTGAGATGGGTGGAATCACGAACACAAGCACACGGAGTACGCGGTTGACGCCGCGGCGGAGCTCGGAGTCGATCAGCGTGAACTGACGTGCCTCCGCGGCAAGGCTTGCCGCATACGACGCCTCGCCAACGCGAGTGGCGCGAAAGCTGCCCGAGCCCGACGCAACAAAGCTGCCTGAGAGGACTTCGTCGCCAACGGATTTGACCTCGGGGTCCGATTCGCCGGTGAGCAGTGATTCGTCGATCTCGAGCGACGTTGATTCGAGCACCACGCCATCGACAACCACCTGTTCGCCTGGGCCAAGGACGATGACGTCGTCCTGAACGACTGCCTCGGTGGTGATTGTGCGGACCTCTCCGTCGCGGAGCGCGCGAACCGATGGCGCATTGAGCAGGCGTAGCTTGGCCAACGTGTGCCTTGCGCGTAGCTCTTGAACAATGCCGATCACGCTGTTACTGATGATGACGCCGGCGAAGAGCGCGTCGGGACCCGGACTCGCGATGAGAATCAGTACGAGCGCCACCGCGATTATTGCGTTGATCGGCGTGATGACGTTGGCGCGCACGATCTGACCAAAGGTGCGCGTGGGTCCCACCTGTGCGACATTCGACAGACCCGATTGGACTCGCTCGGCAACCTCGGCGCTGGACAGACCTGTCAGGGTGGTCTGGTCCGGGGAGTTGCCGCTGACCGCCACGCATTCATCATGGCATAGTGGGCTTGGAATTCGTCGCTGTCGGTCAGCGAGTTGCCCGTTCTTGCTCATAGTCGGCAATAGCAGTGAGCTGGGCTCCGAGCGTGGCGTCCACCCAGCGTGACCCAGCGCCACAGACAAGGTCGTAGCTTGCTTGTACCGGCGCCAGCTGACCAGTGAAGTGAGGCATGACCTGCTCGGCAAAGAGTTCGTAGCTGCGTTTGGTCGCTGCGAAGTCGGCGAGGTCCGCGCCCAAGAAGAGGTATGCCCCGAAACCGCCGGTCTTGTCCTGTATCCGTTGGATCTGCTCGATCGCCATCTCAGGCGTCCCGATCACCATGCGTCCGCTCGCGTTGGCGAAGTCGACGAAGTCGTCGTAATCGCTCGGTGGCGGGGGATCATTGGGGTCGCCCATCGGGATGATGTGCGACAGGTACTCGAAGACCCATTGCAGCCCATAACGACAGTTCGCCTTTGCCTGTTCGACGGTCTCGGCGATGTGCATCGGGCCCATCAGCCGCCACTTCTCTCGGGACGCTACGTGCCCGTTTCGCTGGGCTTCCTCTTGCCACACCTGATAGTTGTAATCAAGGACCTGAAACGCGGCGGGCTCGGTCGCCGCGACCGACAGCAGGCCGGTTCCATAGCGACCGGCGAGCTTCGAGCCCGACGGCGAGATTGAAGACGCGACCGCGATATCAAAGTTGCTGTACGGCTTCATCTGCAGCACTGCTTCATTACACGTGAACCAATCCGTCCGCTCGGTGACGGTCTCACCGCGGAACAAGCGCATCATGACATCGAAGGATTGTTCCATGCGTGGGCGCTGCATCATCGGGTCGATGCCGAGCATCGCTGCGTCGCTCGTGAGTTGACCCGGCCCGGCGCCGAACATCATCCGTCCACGAGTGAGGTGATCGAGCATCACGATGCGATCCGCAAGGATGAAGGGGTGATGGTACGGCAGCGAGTTCACGCCCGTGCCCAACCTGATGTGCGTGGTGCGTTGCGCAGCAGCGGCAATGAAGACTTCCGGGCTTGCGATGAGTTCTGAACCAGCGGAGTGATGTTCGCCGATCCATGCCTCGTGGTAACCGAGCCTGTCGAGATGTTCGATCAGTTCGAGATCGCGATGCAGGGCGAGCGTCGGATTGACGCCGGTGCGGTGCATAGGTGGAAGAAAGATGCCGAAGCGAAGCGGGTCCATGTCCTTGGTGTAGCACACGCCACACGAGAGTGCCCCGACCGGGGTGCATGAGGTCAGCGCAATGCGTACACGTCGTAGGTGACGTTGCCGTCTCCGACGCTGCCATGCGCCACGGCCTGCACGCTGTTGAGCCACACGTAGCGCTCGTCACCGGTCTCGAACAGAGGCGTTGTGCGAATGTTGGCACCGCCGTCTACGCCGATCCCTGTGTATTGCATGAGGATCGTCGCCCCGTCATCGGTCTCGAGCAGAACGCGAACGTCGAGATGCCACACACCGTCGGGACGGATGGTCAGCCAATCGCCGCCGGGTCCTTTGACGACACCTTTCATCTTGGGACCTTCGAAGGTGCCGGTCGAGGCATCCACAATCACGCGAGTGCCAGTAGGACCCCGAGCGATGATGCCGCTCGTGTCGGTGTTGGCTGTCAGAGAGAACAAGAACTCAACAGGGAGCGAGACGACGTGCGGCATACGTCATCTTCCCGGATGGAGCGAGCCCGTCAACAATCGGAAACGTCGCGAATGGACAATCGCGCGCCTACAGCGTGGACCAGTCGAGCAAGACCTTGCCCGACTGCCCGGATCCCATTCTCGCAAAACCTTCGAGGTACTCGTGGATACCGAAATGATGGGTGATGACCGGACCGAGATCGAGTCCGCTCTGCAAGAGCGATGACATCTTGTACCAGGTCTCAAACATTTCGCGGCCGTAGATGCCCTTGAGCATCAGGCCCTTGAAGATGACCTGTGTCCAATCAGTGGAGGTGTCCTCGGGTGGAATACCGAGCAGGGCAACGCTGCCGCCGTGGTGCATGGTGCGCAGCATCTCACGGAGTGCCGATGGCGCCCCCGACATCTCAAGTCCGACGTCGAACCCTTCCTGCATGCCGAGTTCCTTCATGATGTCGTCGAGGTTCTCGCGCATGATGTTCACAGTCCGAGTCGCGCCTATTTGCTGAGCGAGTCCGAGCCTGTAGTCGTTGACATCGGTAATCACAACATTTCGTGCGCCGATGAATCGAGCAACGGCGACCGCCATGATGCCGATGGGTCCGGCTCCGGCGATGAGAACGTCCTCGCCCACCATGTTGAAGGCCAGCGCTGTGTGCACGGCATTCCCGAATGGATCGAGAATCGACGCGACATCGTTACTGATGGAGGCCGGCAACTTGAACGCGTTGCCCCCGGGCAAGCTCAAGAACTCCGCAAAGCAACCCTG
>JAYTWP010000045.1:0-13156 GCA_043743395.1 Actinomycetota bacterium
ACCACAAGCGTTGGTGTGACGTCAGTCAGCGGCAGTCCGGTCTTGCGGTCGTAGATATGCGCCTCAACGTGGCGAACATCGTCGCCGACGGGTCTACCCGTGCCGTTGATGACCAACTCGCCGACCGTTGGGTGTTCAGCGGCGTATTCGGCCTTCGTGAACATGCGCTCGCCGGGCAGGACATTCGCGACGACGACGTACCGTTCTGTCGTGGCGATGCGCGTCCAGCCCGCGACGGCCGCCACGCCTTGTGCGTGGGCCGCCGAGGACAGGCCAGCACCTTCGCCGACCAGGCGACATGCGCCAAGTGCAAGGCTGAGTCCCAGCAGACCTCCAACACGCCAAAGCAGCTGTCGTCGTGGGTTTCGTTCAATTTGACTTGTAGTGCGCGTCGTCACGGTGTGTCACCTATACGGTCGATTTCCTGAAGAGTTGTCGACCGTTTTGCCGAAACCTTGAGGATTACCCGACCGAAATACGTGCCAGCGCGCGATGAAGTCGGTGATCGTGATGTCAGCCAACTTCTGATTGGCGAGCGTGATCCTGTTTGCACCGATCGTGATGCGGACCGACGTGCCCGATTGTGACCGCCTCACCTGAGTGGCGAAGTTCGCAGCAGTGATACCGAGCGCCCTGAGGTCGAGCTTGTCCTGACGCCCGGTGGTACGCCGTACGTAACAACCGTGGCCGCGGTCGAGCCGCACCGATGAGCGGCCGAAGGTTTAGTTCGTGCTGAGGTTGCGAGTGGCCCACACCGCAGCTTGAGTGCGGTCGGTGACGCCGATGTGATGGAAGATACGCGTGAGGTGAGCCTTCACCGTGCGTTCGGTGATCCCGAGCCGATCAGCGATGACCTTGTTCGCCAGGCCGTCACGCACATACCCGAGCACCTCGAGCTGTCGGGCGGAGAGATCGTCGGCAACCGTATGGACCCGGCGTACATTCAGCATGACGCGGGCGGCCTTGGGGTCGAGCGGTGAGTCACCCATATGGATCGCACGGATCGCCGCAACAATCTGGTCGGGTTCGGTGTGCTTGAGGAGGTAGCCCTCGGCACCAGCAGCGAACGCCTCGGTGATACGCCGCTGATCGCTGAACGATGTGAGCACCAGCACCTTGCATTCCGGGAACTGCGCGCTGATGAGGCCTGTTGCTTCGACGCCATCGAGATTGGGCATGGACAGGTCCATGAGCACGACGTCGGGCCGCTCTCGGAAGATCACATCGAGGGCTTCGTTACCATCGGTAGCGACGCCGACGAGTTCGATATCGGGCACGGTGCTCAATAGCTGAGCGAGACCGGCGCGGACCATCATGTGGTCGTCGACGACAACGATTCGAATCACTTACGGTCCTCTTTGCGCCGACTCATTGCGTTGGGGATTTCGACCAGGACATGGGTGCCCACACCGAGCTGGGAACGAACAACAATTCTCCCGCCGGCATCATTGATGAGGTCGGACAGTGCGCGAAGCCCAAAGTGGTCGTTATCGGCCTTTGTGCGGCGATCTTCCTCGGAAAAACCACGGCCATTGTCCTCGACGGTGAGTGTGGCCAACGAACCTTGTAGCCCAACCTCGACTTGAACGGAGGTGGCATTCGCGTGTGTGACGACGTTGCGCAGCGCCTCTTGTGCGCTGCGGTAGATGAGCGCCGCAGTGCCTGGAGCGAGATCGGCGGCATCGACATTCACCCTCAATACTGCATCGACACCGCGAGATTCGAAGCGGCGGAGCATGTCGTCGAGCGCGTACTCGATGCCTTCTTCGGCCAAGTTGGGCGGATAGATGTCGACGAGCAGCGTACGCAGGGCCATCACGCTGTTACGGATGCTGGCCGAGCTCGATTCGAGCTGCGGATGAGCATCGGCCGAGCCGCGCGCTGCGGCGGCGAGACTGAGTGAGACGCCGGTCAACTCTTGCACCACGCCGTCATGCAAATCACTCGCGATACGACGTCGTTCGGCATTCGAAGATTCTATCGCGTGCGAGAGCAGGCGCTCGCGATGCATTTGGCCGGCGCGAAGACGGCGGGCAAGTCGCCACGCGAGCGGGATTTGAACCAGTTCGATGAACACCAGTGAGCCGATTGCGATCGGCGCGAACTCGCGGAGCAACGTCGCCGTCACCGATGTGACATTGCTGTACCTGTAATACGCCTCGAAGAGTACGGGCGTACCTTCTAGGGTCTTGGCTGCTTGATACGCGTCGAGCAACTTCGATTGGATCTCGTACTGGTTTTCCGATTTCGTGAGATCGGCGATCTCGACCTCAGGATCGCCACCCTTGAAGAGCGCGAGGTCGCCGCTGGAGAGCGCGAAGTACTTGCCGATCAGGCGTTGCTCGTCCGAATAGCGGATGATGCCGTCATCGGTCCAGATCTTGATGCGGACCAGATCGGCGTCGATGACCTTCGCTCGAACCACTTCATCGAGACGCCGGATCGCGGCGGGATCGCCGGCGAGGACTGCGTTGGTCAGTACGGGCGACACGAATTCCCGCAAACGCACCTCGGTTGTCTTGCGAACATCTGAGAGCGCCATCTTCACCGCGATGCCACGGCTTGCGTAGAAGCTGAATCCCAATGCTACAACGAGGGCCAAAAGACCAGCGAGGAGGAAATGGATGATCGGCCGTCGCACCGACACCGGGGCCATGTCGAGTCGATCGCCAATGCGTGTATGACCGATGGGCCGCGCTTTTTGAGCAGCTCGGCGAGTGAAGCGCTTCGAGTCGGACGCGCTCCGACGACCCGACGTACTCTTGGAGAGCGCGTGCATGTCGGAGTCCGCGAGATCGTCGCTGGTAGCCAAATTCATCTTTTCATCCTTACCGGGGCAAGGGTTTATGCAAATGTGCCGATGGTCCTAAGACCTGAGACCTAAGCCATCGGCAACATAGTGGAAAACTCAAGTGTTCGGCCGACGAGCTCGTCAGAAGCTATTCGGCGGCACCCTCGGCCGGAAGAATCCGCATCACCCACACTGCGGCCTGTGTGCGATCACGCACGCCGAGTCGCTGGAAGATTCGTCCACAGTGAGCCTTCACGGTCTTGTCGCTGATTCCCAGTGCACGCCCAATCTGCTTGTTGGGGTTACCGGCTGCGATGAGGAGCAGGATCTCTTGCTCGCGTGGCGTCAGCGACTCGTAGATCGAACGGGGACCCCGGCCGGCCTTGAACAGATTGGCCGCAATCGAGGGGCTCAGCGCCAGCCCCCCTTGTGCCACTGCACGGATATTGGCCACGAGAACTTCGGGCTCCACGTCTTTGAGCATGTATCCCATGGCGCCGGCATCGAGCGCGGCGTTCACCTGCTGCGGATCGCCGGTTGTGGTCAGTGCGATGATGGCAACCTCGGGAGCGAGGATCGCGAGTTCTGTCATCGCGCCGATGCCATCGAGCACCGGCATGGACAAGTCCATGAGGCAGACATCGGGCCGGGTCTCGACGACAAGATCGACCGCCTCGCGTCCGTTGGCGGCGAGCCCTACGATCTCGAGGTCGGGGATCGAGGACAGCCACTGATCCAAACCGTTACGCACGAGAGCGTGATCATCGGCTATTACGATTCGAATCATGCGTACCTTTCAGATCGACCGAAATGGGGACCACCGACTCCATTGCGCCAGAATGTACACGGCACGCTAGTACTTTGGCTCTAAGCCTGTGGTTATTGTCCCTCGGGTCGCCGCGTCGACCCCGGCTCGGCGACCCGCAGTGGTTCGGGCGGTTGGGCGGTTCAGATCTGCGAACCTCGCGCCGACGGCGACCCGTAGAGTGTGCGCATGAGTTTCGGACAACAGTCGGGGCCGCCAGCGTCTCCCAAACAGATTGCACTGCTCCAGTCGTTGCTCAACAATGACGGCTTCGATTTCGCCACGGCGCGCCATCGGTACGGCCTGACGCAGCGTCAGGCACGCGGAAACTTCTCCGGACCCGAGGCGGCCGAACTCATCGAACGGCTAACGCGCGAGAGTGAGCAAGCAGATGGTGGCGACAGCGACGCGCAAGTCCGGTTCGACGATCCGCGGGCGGTCAAGGCGCAACAACGCATCGATGTTCAGCGCGATGCATTGCTCCGCGGGATCCCGGCCGAAGTACTCGCCGACGAGTTGCAACGGCGCGGTTGGGCGGTCATCCCCCCAACGTGATCGTCGCAGGTCGCCACTACGTCGTGCGCGCCCGGGTGATCTCATAGCACGCCAACGCTGCCGCAGCCGACACGTTGAGTGACGACAGCCGACCGCGCATCGGGATGCTCACGATCAGGTCGCAGCGTTCGCGCACCAGTCGCGACAGCCCAGCGCCTTCGGCGCCGAGCACGAGACAGACACCCTCTTTGGCCAGATCACCGATCTCGAACAGGTTGCGCTCGGCCGCGTCATCGAGACCAACGATCCAGATGCCGGCGTCTTTCATCCGGATGAGCGCCTGCGCAAGCCCACCCACCACCGCCATTGGGATGTGTTCGATCGCACCCGCTGCCGACTTTGCCGCAGTTGGCGTGATGTGCACGGCTCTATGCCGGGGCAGGACGACTCCGTCGACTCCAGCGCCGTCACAGCAGCGAAGCAGCGCGCCGAGATTGCCAGGGTCGGTGACGCCGTCGACAGCAACCAGGAATGGTGCGCGGCCAGCGCGGCGCTTGATGAGGTCGGCGAAGTTGGCCTCGGGCAATGGATTCGCGAAGGCAATGACGCCCTGCGGGGCCTCGCTTCGTGCGACTGCGTCGAGCTTGCGCCGGTTGACTTCGAGCAATTGGACTCGCTCGTTTCGTGCTAGTTGCACGATGTCGCCGATGACCTCATTCTCGTCGAGGTCTGATGCCACCCAGATTTCGCGCACCTTGCGCTTGCCGGCGATGAGCAATTCGCGCACGGCCTGACGACCTTCGACCTGCTCGCCACCCAGTGTCTTTTCGGGTTTACGCGCTGGCATCTCGCCAGGCCGTGTGACGCCACCGGTGCGTCCCGCGCCACGTGAGTTGAACTGGCGTGACCCTGTGGCGCGGGTGCCGCCGCCCGCAGAACGCGAGCCGCTTGCTGACCGCGGGCCGGCCTGCTTCGGAGCGGCGGAGCGGCCGGCTTGCTTCGGAGCGGTCGGCCGTCCCGTCGATCGCCCGGAGCCGCTGGAGGAGGACCGACCTGTTGGTCGACCCTTGCCCGATGATGCACCGCGAGGCGCCATGTCATGTCCTTACTAGTTACGCCGCATCACTGCGGCTGCGTTGCTTCTCGCAGGATGACTGCGACAGCCCAACAAGCAATACCTTCGCGACGTCCGAGTGCTCCGAGGCCTTCGGCTCGACGACCTTTGACACTGACGGGTGCGCCGGCCGCCTCGCTGAGACGCCTTTGCATTTCGTCACGACGCGGCGCCAGTTTCGGTTCTTCGCAAACAACCGAACAGTCGATGTTGCCGATCATCCAACCATCGTCGGCGACCAAACCCGCCGCGTGTCGGAGCAGAACCAGCGAATCGGCACCCTTCCATTGCGGATCCGTGTCGGGGAAATGCTGGCCGATATCTCCGAGACCGGCAGCTCCGAGCAGCGCGTCTGTCACAGCATGCGCGACCGCGTCTGCGTCGCTGTGACCCTGCAAGCCACGTTCGCCGGTGAAGGTGACGCCGCCGAGCACCAACACTCGAGTCGGATCGTCGGTGAACCGGTGAATATCGAAACCCTGGCCGACGCGGATGATGGGTAACGTCATCCGCGTCCAACTTTCGCACGAGCCCATTCGAGATCGGCCGGATAGGTGATCTTGCGATTGTCGGCGTGTCCGTCGACCACGACCACCTTGGCGCCCATGGCTTCCACGAGCGCTGCGTCGTCGGTGGTGTTGTTGTCGGCGTTGTGTGCTGCACGAAGTACAGATGCTCGAAACGCTTGCGGGGTCTGCACCGCACGCAAGGCCGCGCGATCGGGAGTGGACAACACAACATTGGCCGCGTCCACGACCTTGATGGTGTCGATCACTTCGATTCCAGGCACGGCACAGTCTGCTCCGTTTGCCACCGCAGCAATGACTGCGCTGAACAAATCCGACCCTGCAAAAGGTCGTGCAGCATCGTGGACGCAGATGATTGTGGCGTCCTCGGGGACAGCGGCGAGGCCATTGCGTACAGATGCGCTGCGCGTGGGACCGCCCGCGACCCCTTCTTCGGTCTCGGCATCTGCCTCGGGCACCACCAGAATGACCCCGTCGGAGGCGATCGAAGCGTCGCTCATTGACCAATCGAGCACCCGCGCCGCGCCGAGTGCCTCGAACTGCTTCGGTCGGCCGAAACGCTGTGACGAACCGCCGGCGACCACGATGGTCCAGACTTTCTCGGGCGCGGTATTCAGCATAGGTCTAGACGGTAGTACCGTCTCGGTTGCCATGGCTCACGACGACGTTCTTGCCCAGACCGAATTCTTCGCAAGCGCCAGCGCCAACGAGCTGCGCGTCATCCTTGCTACAGCCACCGAACAGTCGTTGGTGCGTGGTGATGTGCTGTTCCGAGAGGGCGACGACAGCGATGCGCTGTACATCGTGCTCTCTGGCCGCGTTGCGGTTGCGATTGCGAATCCGATCGACAACCGCGAGACCATGGTGGGGCTGATGACGCCGGGTGACCTCTTCGGCGAGATGCCGATGCTCGACCATGGTGCCCGTTCCGCCAACGCCCGTGCGCTCGAGCCATCGTCGGTGTTGGCGATTCCCTACACGGGAATCGTCTCGATGTTCAACGCCAACCCGGCACTGTTGTGGGGAGTCACGCGTCTGCTCGCCGGACGACTCCGTGAGACCAATGAAGCCTTGGCCGACTCCGTGTTTCTCGATGTCACCGGCCGGACCGCAAAGCGATTGCTCGAGCTCGCCGACGGGCGCGACTCATTTTTGCTGCCGGTCACCCAAGAAGAACTTGCCGGCATGGTCGGGGCGTCACGCGAGCGCGTCAACAAGGCAATCGCCAGCTTCATTCGCCTCGGTTGGCTCGACCAACACGATCGGCGCTACACCATCAAGTTGCGCGACCGTCTCGAACTGCGCTCGCGTTAGCCCAACGGACGCAGTTCCAGCCAGGCTCGTGTACGACGGTACGCGTCGGCAGCGTCAGCTGGGCGATGTGCCGGTCGTGATGCGTCGTGTGCAAATCCATGTTCGGCCTCGGGATAGCGAACGACCGTCACGCCAGCGGTCTCGAGCGCAGCAACATCGTTGTCGGGCGTGTAGTGATCGCGCCCGCCGATGATCGCGAAGACGCGATCGGCGTGGCCGTTGGCGAGATAGTCGAGAGGCTCACCTTGGGTTGGACTCTGCCATGCCTCGGGGATGCGGATCATGCCGTAGAAACTGACGATCCGCTGGAAACGATCGCTGCGCGCCGCCTTGTGGCAGTACATGCCACCGAGGCAGTACCCGAGCAGGTTGACGGTGCCGAGCTCGAGCGCATCGGCTGCTTCGATCAAATCGGCGAGATGCCGTTCATCGTCGATCGACGCAACGGCGGCGAAACGGGGCTCGATGTCGGGCGACAGCGTGCGGCCAGGGAATGGTTCGACCGCACAGACGACCATGTTCCACTCGTCGGCGAGGCGCTGCACCATGTCGTCGTACAGCGGTCGCAACCCGAAAATGTCGGGGGCGATGACCAATCCGCTGGCGGGCTCGGCGGCGGCGGGAGTAGCGGTTGCGGGCCTGGCAAGCTCGGCAGGTGTACCGGAGGGTAAGACGATGCGCATCGACCTATGTTGGCACGTGCTCATTGCTCGGCGCTCGTGCTCGGCGCTGCCCTACGCGTCGCGTCGCTCGTTGATGATGATGCCGATCGTGATCAAGGCCAACACGACCGCACCGAGGTACAGGCCGCCCTGCAGTCGACTGGGGTCGTCTTGGCCGCGTTCGGTCGCAGTCATCACGATTGCAGATTGATACGGCAACCACATCGTTGGGTTCTGCACGTTCGCGGCCCCGAGCACGAGACGCACGATGTTTTCGAGCAGCAGTGGCCACAGCACGAGGATGGTGACCGTGGCTGCCGAGTTGCGAATGATCAACCCCAGGCCGTAACCGAGCAGAGACAAGAGGCCGCTGAGCACAATGAGCCCGACCAACGCGGCCCGGCTGTCGCCATTGAACGACATATGCGCACCACGGCCGTTGAAGATGGCCAAACCGATGCCGAGCGAAACCAGCATCACGATGATGACAAAAACCATGCTGACGACAACGGCGACGGCGCCTTTGATAATAAGCACGTTGTTGCGTTTGGGGACCGCCGCGAACGTGGAACGGATGGTGCCGTGGCTGTACTCGCTGGTGAGACTCAATGCACTGACCACGCCCATCAGCAACGCCGTGAGCACCATCGTCGCTGTGATGATGCTCACGAGGTCGGTTCCGCTGCGGAGTTCGGGAAACCCGCTGAGTGCCGTCACGAGCACTACCACGACAAGTGGGAACACGCCGGCGATGATGGACAACACGTACGTGACGCGCACTGTGTGAAACTTGATCCACTCGCTGCGGATGAGATCGGTCACTGTGGCCTCGGCGGGGGGAGTGGCGTTTGGGCGCGGTATTCCTGCGTGGCCGCGGTTACCTCGAGGAACGCATCTTCGAGCGAGCCCGTCAGTGGCGACAATTCGTGCAGCACGGCACCTTGGCGAGCGGCGACCTCGCCGATTGCTGCTGCAGACACACCAACGACGTCGGCGGCGGTGGCGTCGACATCGGTGACGATGGCTCCATCGATTCGCAGTTGTTGGGCGAGACGCTCGATCTGTGGGCTGCGCACCCGCACCCACTGGCGCGAGTGCTTGCTGACGAACTCATCGACCGATGAGGTTTCGAGCAGCCGACCCATACCGATGAGCACGAGGTCGTCGGCCATCTGAGCCATCTCGCTGAGTAGATGGCTGCTGACGAGCACCGTCTTGCCTTGAGCTGCGAGATGCACGAGCACGTCGCGAATCCAACGCATGCCCTCGGGGTCGAGTCCGTTTGCCGGCTCATCGAGGATGACCGTGTGCGGGTCGCCGAGGAGCACAGCCGCAAGGCCGAGACGCTGGCGCATACCGAGTGAATAGCCGCCCACGCGTCGCTTGGCGACGTCGGTCAGACCCACGAGTGCGAGGACTTCGTCGACCCGCTTGACGCCGATGCCGTTGGAGGCGGCGACCGCGCGCAGATGATTTCGTGCCGTACGTCCCGGGTGGACGTAACCGGCGTCGAGGAGTGCGCCAACTTCGAACAGCGGTCGGCGGATCGACTGGTACCTGCGTCCGTCGAACAACACCGTGCCGGCGTCTGCGCGGTCGAGGCCGAGCATGCAACGCATCGTGGTGCTCTTGCCAGAACCGTTGGGACCGAGGAAGCCTGTCACCCGACCGGGTACGACGGTGAAGCTCAATTGATCGACCGCAACTGTGCGGCCAAAACGCTTGGTGAGGCCGTGGATCTCGATCACTGGCTGGGACCTTAGCTCCCGACCAGTGGCCTACTGCGTCGTCACCCCTGCAGCGCGTAGCCATGCGCCGGCCACGATGTTGGGTGCCTCCTTGTTGACGATGACGTGCTGAAGCATGTCGCGCAGCTCTCCCATCCCGAGCACCTTGCTCACTGAATCGATGATCTGCATGGCGCCGGGGCTGGCTGCGGTACCGGCCAACAATGGGATGACTGCCTCATCGGTCGCGAGTCCCAAGTCGTCTTCGAGAACCGACATGTCGGCCGTCACGGTGGGGTCGAGGGTGCGTACGACGCCGCAGTCGACATCGCCTTTGGTGATTGAGCCCGTCACTTTTGACGGATCGGTCGTGACCGTCTTTTGGAACGTGGCACCATACAGCTTGGTGAACCCAGAGAGACCGAACGCCTTGCCTGTCTCGAACTCAGTGGTCGTAGCGAGCGTGAGATGGTCTGCGCTTGCGGCAAGGTCAGAGAACGTCGCCAGCGAGTTCGTCGTGGCCACGATCTTCGAGCAAGCGATCGCAGGCTTGTCTTGTGCGAGCGCTGGAGCACCGAACAACAACTGACGTGGAGTGATCTCACCGAGCGCATTGATCTGCTTGGTGACCCGATCAGCGGTCGCGCTCGCCGAGCTCGTGGGAGGATCTCTTTTGGGAGGATCGCTGGTTGGCGCATCGCTCGTTGGCGGATCGCTGGTGGGCGGATCGCTGGTGGGAGGGACGCTCGTGGTGATAGTGGTCGCCGACGCCGTGGTACTCGTGCTCGCCGAGGCGGCTGGCTCGGCTGTCGCGGCGTAAGCGAGCAAGTCGCCTGTGTAGGTCACGAACAGATCGGCTTGTCCAGATTTGAGCGCGACGTACCCTGCGGGGAGGTCTGCCACCGGATCCTTTCGGCCAACGCGAAAGCCGCCTTTTTCGAGCGCCTGCGCGTAGACCTCAGTGAGTACGCGGCTTTGGTCGTTGTTCAGACCCACCACGACCACGGTCACGCTCGAGACGGCAGTGTCAACGGTCTGTGATGCAGAGCTGCCACAGGCGCTCATGAGGAAGGCACTCACCGCAAGCAACGACGCGCCGACACGCTGGCTGGATGAACCAGTGATCATGGAGTGACTCCTCGACGCTCGTTGAAGTGCGAGGTCAGATGCCCCCCGCAAACGTGTCGATCATCAATCGCACATCGTCGGCCAAAGGATACAGAATCGGGCACGTGCAGCCAGTCGCAACGTACTCGGCCACCTTGGCGCGAACTTCGTCCGGCTCGCCACTCGCGGTGATCATCTGCACGATGTCATCGGGCACCATGTTGCTCGCAGCCACGACCTCGTCGTGCGTGGCAGGCCATGTGAGTACGGCGCCGATTTCATCGAGCAGCTCCTGGGGGACTCCGGACGCTTTCATGATGTGGGGCTGTTGGCCGAGGTATTGCGTAACCAAGAGGCGAGCGTTGTCCAGTGCGTGCTGACGGTCACGATCGACCGAGCACACCACCAACTGTGGGCGGTCGATGTCGTCGATTGTTCGCCCTGACTTTGCCGCTCCGCGCGCAAGTGCTTGTAGCGCGCCGGTGTTGTAACTCGGTGAGACGAGATAGTTCAGCACGGCGCCGTCAGCGATCTCGCCCGTGAGTTCCATCATCTGCATCCCCGTCGCGCCGATATAGATCGGCACCTTCTTCGGTCGACGCTCCTGATAGACGTAGTCGAGTTCGACGCCATCGAGATGTACGTAATAGCCATCGAACGTCACGGTCTCGTTGTTGAGCAATGCGCGCACCACAGTCACGACCTCGCGCATCACGGTCAGCGGCTTCAAACGTTCGATGCCGACCTTGGCGGCGAGCGGGTCCCACCAAGCCCCCAGGCCACAGATGTAACGGCCCGGAGCAAGATCGTCGAGTGTGCTGAACGTGCTCGCCAGGCGGGCCGGATTTCGCGTCCAACAATCCATGACACCGGAGCCGATCTTGATGCGCTCCGTCGTCGCGCCGAAGGCCGCCATAGGCACAACCGCGTCGCGAACGAGTCGGCTGTCGGCCTGCCACACGGCGTCGAAACCCTTGTCCTCCGCGTAGCGAACAAGCTCGATTCCCTGGGTGATGGTGTGTGCGTCTTGGAGATACAGCGCGACCGGAGTGCTCATGACTACTGATCGTGACAGCTCATGGCGCCGTTGGGCAACTACCGTTGCTTCGATGGAGGGTACGGATACAACTGAGTCCAGTACCGATACGAGCTCTCCCGAAGCGGCCGATGAGGATGTAGCTGCTACCGCCGGCAACCGACACCCCGCAGTTCGGCTCGTTGCGTTTTGCGTCGTCTGTACGGTCATCCTTGCGGCCGTCGTGGTCTACGCATTCACGCACACGAATCAGTGGAAGCGCCACGGATTGCCAATCACCGTGGCCGGTTGGGCGCCTTATTGGCAAGCCGACGCCGCACTCGCCTCGTTCAACGACAACATCGGCAGCTTCAGCGACGTTTCCATGTTCGGTTACTCCACCACAGCCGCTGATTCGGTGACGCCCTATCCGACGATGGACCCCAACGCGCCGCTGCTGTTCAGACGCGACGCCCGTGCAGCAGGCGTACGTTTCCTTGCCTCGATCGTGGACGCGACAAAGCCTAACGAAATGGCCGCGATCCTCGCGGACGCATCGTCTCGCGCCGTACATGTGCGCACCATCATGCAATTCACGAGCGACGGCGGCTTCGACGGCGTTGACCTCGACTACGAGAACTTCGCGTTCAACGATGGCAAGGAGACGTGGACGACGACACGTCCGAACTGGGTGAGTTTCATCACCGAACTCGGTGCGGTCCTGCACGCCGCGGGCAAGACGCTGACCGTCAGCGTTCCACCGGTGTACGACAGTCACCAGACCAACGACAGCGGCTACTGGGTCTATGACTACGCAGCGATGGGCAAGGTGGTCGATCACGTTCGCATGATGGCGTATGACTTCAGCACGGCTAAGCCTGGCCCCATCGCCCCGATCGACTGGGTGAAGCGTCTGGTGAAGGCAGCACGCGCGTTGGTGCCAAAGGAGCGCCTCGTGCTCGGGGTGCCGGTCTACGGCTACGACTGGGTTGTCGGCACGATCGGCTCGTGTCCTCCAGAAAGCAAACCTCGCCGCAAGAGCCTCACCACAAAAGCCGCGAACGAACTTGCGGCGAGCAAGAGCATCGTGCCCGTGTGGGACGTGACGCAACGAGAGCGCACGTTCAGCTACACCGAGCAACTCTCCGGTGTCGACGCTGCCGGCGCTGCGGCGACGTGCACCGTCAATCGAACCGTGTGGTACGCCGACGCACAGGCCGTCTACGAACGAGCATGGGTCGCCGAGCGCCAAGATCTTGCAGGCATTTCACTGTGGTCGCTCGGAAGTGATGATGCAACGGTGTGGCAGGGGATCGCGGGCGCCCGAGCCGATCTCACGTCGTGGCCAGTAGCGACGACGGTCCCCGCCCGAACCCCGACGGACTAGACACGCCGCAGGCCCCGGTCTACGTTGTCGACAGATATGTTCCTGGCCCTGCGAGAAATCAAGCGTGCCAAGGTTCGTTTCACGTTGCTGGTCTTCGCGATTGGGCTTCTCGTCTTTCTTGTGCTGTTCCAGATTGGTCTGCGCGACGGTCTGATCGGTCAGTTCATTGGCGCACTGAGACACCAGAACGCGCCGGTGATCGTGTTCGATGC
>JAYTWP010000046.1:0-8548 GCA_043743395.1 Actinomycetota bacterium
GACACCGTCATCGCAATGGAGTTCGGGCGAAAGATCGCCGAGGGCGTTCCTGTGGATGTGAAGAACGACCCTCGCGTCATCGCTGCGTATCTGGGGACCTCAGCATGAGCGCGATGCTCGACATCACAGGTCTTACCGCTGGGTACGGCCAAATACAGGTGTTGCATGGTCTCGATCTGCACGTGGATGAAGGCAAAGTCGCTGTCATTCTTGGTGCCAACGGTGCGGGCAAGACAACAACGATGCGCGCCGTATCGGGCATGATCAACCGTAAGGGCTCAATTACCTTTCAGGGCGAATCCATCACCAAGACTGCGCCCGATGCAATCGTTGCAATGGGCATTGCTCAAGTGCCACAAGGCAGAGGCACATTCACCGATCTGACGGTGGAAGACAACATGCGTGCAGGCGCATACGTGCGCAAAGGCCAGAAAGCCGACGTCGAAGCCGACATGCGCGAGTGGTTTGAGGTCTTCCCACGCTTACGAGAGCGCCGCCAGCAAAAGGCGGGCAGCCTTTCCGGTGGTGAGCAGCAGATGCTCGCCATCGCACGCGCACTGATGAGTAACCCAAAGTTGCTGCTTTGCGACGAGCCCAGCCTCGGTTTGGCCCCCATCATCACGCAGGAATTGTTCAATGTCCTCGGTCGGCTGAACGTGGAGCGCGGCCTTTCTATTCTGATCGTCGAGCAGAACGCGAACCTCGCACTGCGGATCGCGCACAGCGTCTTCGTACTCGAGACTGGCGCCATCGTTGCGTCCGGCTCCGCCGAAGAGATTCAACACAACGACTCCATCCGCAAGGCCTACCTGGGGTACTGAGAGGATCGCATGGGACATCTTTTGCAGTACGTCCTCAACGGACTCGCGCGCGGATCGATCTACTCACTGATCGCGCTCGGTCTCGTCGTCATCTACCGCGGAACCGGTCATCTCAACTTCGCGCAAGGCGAAATGGCATTGTTCGCCACGTTTGGTGCGTGGTGGTTCAACGACCACGGCGTTCCGCTCTGGATCTCCATTCTTCTCGCCGCAGCTGGCGCATTCGTCGTCGGCGGCGTCATCGAGTACAGCCTCATCAGACCCGCCGGCAAGAAGTCACCGTTCGCCGTCGTGGTGGTCACCATCGGACTCTTTCAGGCCTTCAACTCGTTGTCGGGACTGTTGTTCAAGGGGGCGGCCACAGGTCTCAAATTCGGCACCCTCTTTCCCAACAAGCCCACCGATTTCTTCCGACTCCCGGGTGGCGCCATCTGGCGCTACGAGAACATCGGCGTGCTAATGACGGTTCTCGTCATCACGGCACTGTTGTTCTTGCTCTTCCAGAAGACGAAGATCGGCTTGGCGATGCGCATGGTCGCGAACAACCCCGAATCGGCCAAGTTGGCCGGCGTGCCCTCCAACAAAGTGCTGATGCTGAGTTGGGCATTGTCGGCGGCGATCGGCGCAATCGGCGGCGCGCTTGTTGCGGGCGTCAACGCCAACGTCAACCTCGGCACAATGTTCAACGTATTTCTACTCGCATCGGCCGCGGCCACCCTCGGGGGCCTCGACAGTCCGGTTGGTGCCGTCGTCGGCGGTTTGTCGCTCGGCGTCATCGAGAGTCTTGTCACCAACTATCCCAAAGATTGGTGGGGCAGCACATACATCGGTGCCGACACTGCCATCGCTGCCGCCTTTGTCATCATCCTCGTGGTCCTGCTCGTCAGACCATCCGGACTGTTCGGCAGTACCCGAGTGGAGCGCGTGTAGTCATGCCCGTCACCATCAAGGATTCCAGCCCACTGCATTGGGTACTTCGTTTTGTCGGCGTGGCAGCACTTGCTGCGGGTGCGGCATACCTCGCTTCTGGCGCAGCACCGTCAACTCTCGGCAAGGTCACCGAAGCCTGCACCCTCGCTATCGCCGCGGTGGCTCTGAATCTCCTCCTCGGCTTCAATGGTCAGATCTCATTGGGTCACTCAACATTTGCAGGCCTCGCCGCCTTCACCGCTGGTTACTCGGTCAACGCCTGGCACTGGAACCCGTGGTTCTCTCTCGGCGTGGCGTGCGTGCTTTGCTTCATCCTCGGCGTACTTCTGGGTCTGCCCGCATTGCGTTTGAAGGGCCCCTACCTCGCTCTGGTCACGTTGGCGGTCGCGTTCGTGTGGCCCACCATCGCGCGAAAGTTCCTCAATCAGACCGTGAAGGCATCCACCCTGAAAGGGATGAGGCTCAAGCCGCCGACCTGGACCGGCCTCGCGAACAATCGTCCCGATCGCGCGTTGTTCTTGTTCTGGCTGTCGATCGCGCTGCTCTTGGTGGCGTATGTGATCGTGCGCAACCTGCGCAAGAGTCGCGTTGGACGATCGCTTGTCGCGGTGCGCGACAACGAAACGGCAGCCGCCGTGATGGGCGTCAACCTGAGGCTCACCAAGACCGTCACCTTTGGCATCTCCGCCGCAATCGCCGGTATGGCCGGATGGTTGGCGGCCGCTCAGCTCGCCACGCTCGATGAGAACTCGTTCAACATTCTCAGCTCGATCAAGTACCTACTCGCGCTCTTCCTCGGTGGTGCGGCAACCTTGGCCGGGCCCGTCGTTGGTGCGTTCACCTACTTCTTCGTCGACGATTTGCTCAAAACCCAGGCACCGAACTGGCACTTCCTGCCGGGTCCGCTCAGCAAGGGCCCTGTCGCGTCGTTCCTCTTGGGCGTCATGGTGATTGTGTTCGTGTTCATTGCTCCATACGGTCTAGTGGGCTTTATCAAGATGCAAGCGCGTAGAATCGCGTACGTGGTTCCGCGCGCATTACGCCTGCAAGAAGCCCTGGCCCAAAGTGACACACAAGCCGTCACGGAACCATCCGAGCAAGACTCCCCAGCCCCCACTGGCGAGAACTAAGTACGAACGGGAGAGAACCGCATGATCCGCAAAGGACATCACCTCGCCGCCTTGGCCACCGCAACAGCACTGCTGCTCGTGGCCTGCGCGAGCGACAAGAAGACCGCAACCAGCGATGGAACGACGCCCGGCACAACGCCAGCCGCTGGCTCGAGCACGCCGGGCACCGGCAGTACCGCACCAACGCACACGGCCGCAGCCACCGCATGGAAAGCGCCCGTCGATAAGTGTGCCGACCCCGAGGCTGCCAAGGCCGCCATCACGGGCGACATCACGATCGGCTCTGCGATGCCGTTGTCGGGTAGCCCGGCGGTTGCATTTGCACCCGTCAAAGACGGTTTTGAGCTGTATCTCAAGTACGCCAACGACAACAAGGTCCTTCCCGGCATCAACATCAAGGCCAACATCAAGGACGACCAGTACGACGCAACCCAGACCCCCGGTGTCGTTTCGTCGCTGATCGATGCGAAGGTGAACATCTTTGCGAGCATCATCGGCACACCGAACAACCTCGCCGTGCGCGACACACTCAACGAAGAGTGCATTCCTCAGTTGGGGGCCCTCACCGGCAACCCCGCATGGGGCGCTGACGTCGCCAAGTACCCGTGGCTCACCGGTGCACTGGTGCCGTACAACATCGAGTCGCAGATGTACGCAACCAAGCTCAAGGATCTCATCGGTGATGGCGGGACAGTCGGACTGTTCTATATCAACACCGAGTTTGGCAAGATCTACGCAGACGCGTTCAAGCCAGCCGCCGAAAAGCTCGGACTCAAGGTCGTTGATGAACAAACGGTCGAGGGCACCGATGCGAACCCGCCGGCGAACCAGGTCGGCAGCATTGCTTCCAAGAAGCCGATGGCGATCATGGCGGTCCCGCTCGGTCTGCAGTGCCCCACCTTCCTCAAGGAACTCGCCAACGCGAAAGCAGCAAACCCCGGCTGGAACCCTAAGGTGTTCGTCACCAACACGTGCGCCTCGAAGCTCTTCGTCGACACCCTCGCTGGCGCGGCTGGTGATGGTGTGTACACGTCGGGCAACTTGCTCGACGGCAGCGACCCCAAGAATGCGGCGAACCCGGCGATCAAGACGTTCCTCGACGCCTATGCGGCAGCTGGCCTCAAGGGCGACATCGGCACCACTGAAACCGGTTGGACCTCCGCAGAAGTGATCGTCGCCATCTTGAAGAAGGCTCAGGATTCCGGCACGCTCAGCCGTCAGTCGATCATCGAAGCGGCGCGCAACATGACCTACACCCCTGCGATGGGTCGACCCGGCACGGTCTACAAGATGAACGGCGAAAAGGACGGCTATCCGTTCCAGACACTCACCATCTTGCAGTGGAACCATACGACGGCAACCTTCACCGAGATTGGCGACGCAATCTCGAGCTTCGAAAACTAGGACCAAACGCACGCCCACAATTGGCGTGACACGCAAATCGCTGGAGCCGACTCCGAAAGGGGTCGGCTCCTTCGCGTGCGGCCACAAGTAGTCTGGTGCTGATGGCAGCGAGCGACGATCTCACGAACGCCTGGATCGCGGCTGGCTTGTACGACCCATCGTCGCCGGGGGCGGCCGACCAGTTCGAACTGCTCACATGGATGACGTCGCTGGAGATCACGATCGAACAGATGGTGGCCGCCCAGGCCGTTGGCCAGCTCGACTCGCTTCCCGGCGACCTCGCATTACGGCCGGGCCCGCACAGCAGCCTCCGCGAAATCGCCGACGCCATCGGCACCAGCGTCGAATCCCTCAACGACATTCGCCGTGCGAGTGGCTTCGTCCCGACCGATCCGGACGCTGCCACATTCACGCTCGCCGATGTCGAGATGTTCCGCGCCTTCCACGACGCCTCAGCGTTGTTCAGCAAGACCGAATTGCTCCACTTCTCGCGAGTTGTCGGTACCTCGCTGCGAAGAGTCGCCGATGCTGCTGGCGAGATGTTCATTCTCGACGTCGAGGGACCGCTGAATGCCGAAGATGGCAACTGTCACCTCGCATTGGCCCACCGGATGTACGAGGCGGTTCAGATGACCCAGGCAGCCATCGCCGTGTTCGAGCCGATGTTCAGGGCGCACCTCGAGCAATCGATCCAACAGTCGCGTCTCGCCCGTTATGCCGCGTTCGACAACACCACACTGTCGCTCGCCGTTGGGTTTGTCGACCTCACCGATTTCACCACGCGCGCGCAGCACATGTCATCGGACGAACTGCTGGAACTGGTACTCGACTTCGAGGCCACCGCCTGCGACCTCGTTGCCGAGCACGGCGGGCGTGTCGTCAAGCTCATCGGTGACGAGGTGATGTTCACCGCTCTCGACCCACAAGCAGCGTGCGAGATCGCGCTCCATTTGCTCTCCCACGTCGCCGCGTCGGACGCTCCGAGACCCCGTGGTGGACTCGCCTTCGGTGCGGTCATCGCCCATGGTGGCGACCTGTACGGACATACGGTCAACCTTGCATCGCGTCTCGCCGATATCGCAATCCCAGGCGAAGTGCTCGTCGACGAGCCCGTCACCGTGCGGGCGCATGGCTTCTGTTTCGAACAGGCAGGTCGGCGCCAACTCAAAGGTTTCTTCGAACCCATCGCGCTGTGGTCACTCAAGGGACACCAGGGTGCTCGATGATCGTTGTCGCACTTGGTGACGAGCGCATCGCACTTCGGTGGGCCACCCCACGCGACGGTGAGGTTTTGGCGAACGGCTTCAAACGGCTCAGCGCCGAGTCACGGCGAATGAGGTTCTTCAGCGCGATGCCACGGATGCCCGACTCCGTCATGAAGTCATTGCTCTCTATCGATCCGCCACGCCACTTCGCCGTGATTGCGTTCGACATGACCGCACTCGACGACACCTCGCATTCACCCGCCGATGCATCCATTGGCGTCGCTCGGCTCATTGCCATTCCCGCGCGTCCTGGAGCTTGCGAGTTTGCGATGACCGTCGTCGATGCGTTCCAACACCACGGGCTCGGACACCTGCTGTTCGAGCTCTTGCTCGTCACCGCTGAACATGTGGGTGTGCACACCATCGAGGCCGACGTGCTCACCGAGAACGCGGCGATGAGCGCACTCTTGCACCACTACGGATCGACGAGCTCACACCCGACACACGACTACACCACGACGCATCTGTCTGTGCCCGTAGTGGCAAATCTTGCTGCGATCGATCCCGAGCGATGTGCAGCGTTCAAGGATCTAATCGCACTGGATCCGCGACTGACCCGCGCCGACTCAGACGACGACTGAGAACACTGGTGCGCCCAGCACAGTCGTGTCGACATCGATACCGAGTCCGTGACCAACTGGTGCCGTCCCGAAACCTCGCTCACTTCGGGGCTGGTAACCAGCAACGTGCTCGTTGGTCCAATCGTTCATGAACGACACCGTCAGCAAAGCCTCCGCACGAGTGCTCGCCGCCAGATGGGCCGACGTGGCTGACACAATGTCGCCACCCCAGGTGTCCTCGATGGTCACCTGCACACCCAGGTCCTGAGCGAGATCGCGCATCAGCTTGGCCTTGGTGAGTCCGCCCACCTTGGAGACCTTGAGGTTGAAAGCACCTGCGCCGCCTTCACGTACCGCACGAAGCAGTGTGGGCACATCGTGTACGACCTCGTCGTACACCATCGGCAAGGTGGTGTGCTTACGCACCTCGATGCATTCCTCCATCGTCGGACACGGCTGTTCGAAATACAGCCGGGGGAGGTTCTCCATCAGGCGAGCCGCCGTGATCGCATCGTTCAAACGCCACCCACAGTTCGCATCCGCAACGACCAGATCGTCGGGTCCAGTTGCTTCAATCACATGACGTGCACGAACGCCATCGACGGCGGGATCGCCGCCGACCTTGAGCTGGAATCGATGAATGCCTTCCGCGCTGCGCGCGAGCACATACTCGGTCATCTCCTCGGGTGGGCCGAGCGGAACCGCCATGTACAGCGGAAAGCGCTCCTGGCGGAGGCCACCGAGCAAGGTGGTGACGCTTGTGCCGAGCGCACGGCCGGTGATGTCCCAACACGCAACATCCAGCGGGCTCTTTGCGTATTCGTGGCCCATCAACGCGCCGTCCATCGCATCGTTCACGGCAGCCAGATTCGTGGGATCGAGACCGAGCACAGCAGGAGCAAGAACGGCAAGCGCGGCGCGAGCGCCCCCGGCATGAGAGGCGAGATACGTCGTACCGAGCGGGCAGACCTCGCCCCAACCCCGGACACCGTCATCAGTGGTGACACAGACAATGGTTGATGGTAATGAATCAATCACCCGACCACCCGACATGACGTATGCACCATGAACGTAGGTGAGTTCGAAGTCATATACATCGACGCGGGAGATGCGCATTGGATCCTCTCGGAGCGGGCGAGGTGTGGCCCGCAATGTCACGACTTTAGGCGCCGAGGAAGTCAGACACCGCGTTGAGAGCAACGTCGATCTCATCCATCGTGTTGTAATGGGTCGGCCCGAAGCGCACAACGCCACCTTTGTCGGCCAGCCCGAGCCACTCGATGACGTCGATCGCGTATGAGTGACCGTCCCACACGAAGATCCCCGCCTCGTCGAGCGCAGCTGCCATGCTCGCGGGCTTCATCCCGGGCTTGGAGATGGACACCGTTGGCACTCGTTTCGCAAACTGCGCGGGATCTGTGATGCCATGCACGATCACACCGTCGAGATCACCGAATCCCTTGATCAGGCGTGCGGACAACGTTTCTTCGTAGCTGGCCATGGCGCGAAGTGCGGAGTGAACGTTGGTCGTACGCGAACTGAGATTTGGCCCAGGGACCACGAACTCCGTTGCCATTGTCTTGCCAACCCACTCGAGATATTCGATCGCGCCGATGGTGCCAGCTTGGCCCTCGAGCGATTGCGTACCGGTCTCGAATCGCCCGGGCAATTCGTTGCTCGCGACACGTAATTTGTATGGGTGAAGGCGTTCGAGCAGCTCTTCGCGCGCCCACAAGACGCCTTGATGCGGCCCGTAAAACTTGTACGCCGAAGCCACCAGGAAGTCGCAGCCGAGGCTTTGCACATCGATGGGACCATGCGGCGCGAATTGCACGGCGTCGACATAGGTGAGTCCACCCACAGCCTTGACGCGACGGCAGATCTCGTGGACATCGTTGATGGTGCCGAGCACGTTGCTTGCGTAGTTGATTGCGGCGAAGCGTGTGCGCTCGGTGATGAGCTCGTCGAGCTGTGAGAGATCGAGTTGATATGTCGATCGATCGAAGTCGAGCCGCCTGATCACGAGCCCGCGCTCCTCGGCCAGGATGCGCCACGGTGAGGAGTTCGCATCGTGCTCCATCCGAGTCACGATGATCTCATCGCCCGGCTCGAACAAGTGAGCAATCGCGCGCGTGATCGAGAACGTGAGCGACGTGGAGTTGGCACCGAACACGACCTCTCGCGCCGAGTTGGCGTTGTAGAAATCGGCCATTGCCTCGTGTGCGAGTCGGCTGAGTTCTGTGGCCTCGCGAGAGGTCGTGAAGTTGCCGTTCATGTTGGCATTGCAGTGCACGAGGGCATGCAACACGCGGTCGATCACCTGGCGGGGAACCTGCGTACCTGCCGGATTGTCGAGGTATGTACGACGACGTCCGTGGTCATGCACATCGAGCGCGGGAAACAGCGGCCGGATGTGATCGAGATCGAGACTCATGAGC
>JAYTWP010000047.1:0-10835 GCA_043743395.1 Actinomycetota bacterium
CGGTCGACGTCGTGGAAGATCGGCCAGGGCGCGGAGCCGTCCCACGCCATGTTGAGCTGAGATGGCTCGACATCGAGATAGCGCAGTCCATGGTCGGCAAGCTTTAACTCGCTCATTACCGGTGTCGTGCGGAAGGTGAGATGGTCACAGTTGCAGATGTTGACGGTGGCGCCGCCGAATCGCTCGCTGCCAGCTGTACCGCCAACCGAAGCACGCGCCTCGATGAGCATGGTCGAAAGCCCAGCCTGAGCCAGATACGCAGCCGTCACCAACCCGTTGTGCCCCGCACCGATCACTATGGCGTCGACATCGGCTACTGGCACACCTCCATTCTGGCCGTACCGCTAGCGTGGCGGTGTGACCGAGCCCACGAGTATTCGCGTACGACATCTGGCAGACCTCAGCGGGCCCGATATCGAGCGGCGGCTCACTGATCGCTCGATAATCGTGCAACCGCTCGGTGCCGTCGAGCAGCACGGTCCGCACCTCCCGCTGAACACCGATCTGATCGTGGCTCAGGCAGTAGCTGAGGCAGCGGTTGCGCAAGTCGGAGATGAACTAGATGCGTGGGTCCTGCCGCCGCTTGCCTACACGAAATCGAATGAGCACGCCTGGTCGCCGGGCACCATCTGGTTGTCGGCATCCACGCTGATGGCCGTTCTCGACGACATAGGCCGTTGCATTGCCAAGACACCGGCACGCCGGCTCGTTTTCATGAACGGTCACGGTGGCAACAGCAGCTTGCTCGGCGCGGCCAACCGTGAACTTCGACTCAACTATGGCCTGATGACGTTCCTCGCCCACCCGGGAATGCCAGCCGATCAGGGCGGTACGTCGGCTGCTGGTGAGCACGGCATGGGCGTGCACGGCGGCACCGACGAGACGAGCATCATGCTGCATCTGGCGCCGCATCTGTGCGACATGTCGAAAGCCGAACGCCGAATCCCCGAGGCGCTTGCTCACAACAGCTACGTGAAATTCGGCGGACGTGTCAGCTTCGGGTGGCTCTCCAACGATTTCTTCGACGACGGCTACATCGGCGACCCAACGACGGCCACGATCGAACGAGGTCGCGAACTCTTCAACGGCTCGGTCGAGGCGTTCTGTGCAGCGTTGCGCGAGATCAGCACATTCAACTTTGGGAGGTGAGCATGGCGATCCTCGGGTCGGCTGCTGAGCTTGTTATCGACATCGAGCGGTTGATCCGTCGCTTGTCTGACCTCGGCGAGATCGGCGCCGTGCACGGGCCGAATGGAGAGCGTGGTTGCGCGCGTCTCGCGCTCACCGACGCCGACCGCGATGGACGCGACCTCGTGGTCGCCTGGATGCACGACCTCGGGCTGACTGTCTCGATCGACAACATCGGCAACGTTGTGGCGACTCGTGCGGGCACCGACCCTCTCGCTGCGCCGGTGATGATCGGCTCACACATCGACACTGTGCGTACCGGTGGCCGCTTCGACGGCAACCTCGGTGTACTCGCCGGGCTCGAGGTCATCGAGACGCTGCAGCAGCACAACATCAGCACCCGCCACCCGGTGCAGGTTGCGTTCTTCACCGGCGAAGAGGGCGCCCGATTCGCGCCCGACATGCTCGGCAGCCTGGTGTACGTCGGTGGATTGGCCGTCGAGAACGCACTCGATGCGCGTGCCGCCGACGACAACGCTCGGCTCGGCGACGAGCTAAAGCGCATCGGTTATGCAGGACCAACCCCGTGCCCAACAGCGGACACACCACATGCTTACGTCGAGCTACACATCGAGCAGGGGCCTGTGCTCGAAGAACAGGGGATCGACATTGGTGTAGTCACAGGCGTGCAAGGTATCTCGTGGACCGAGTTCATCATCACAGGTCGCTCGGCTCACGCCGGCACCACACCAATGCGGCTGCGGCGCGATCCGTTGGTGTCCGCTGCGTCTGTCGCGGTTGAGGCGCGACGCCTCGCAGAGGAAATGAGCGGCACGCAGGTCGCAACGGTCGGTCGTTTCGACGTGTTCCCCGACCTCGTCAACGTGATCGCGCAATCGATCACGTTCACACTCGATCTCCGCAACACCGACGAAGATCTGCTGCGCCAAGCAGAGCAGCACATGATGTCGTTTGTACAGCGAGTGTGCGAGGTCGAGTCGTGCACCATGCAGTCACGGACACTCGCACGCTTTGAGCCGGTGGACTTTGCTGCAACCATGATCGATCGGGTCGAGCGGATCGCAACGGCGCAGGGTCACACCACCCTGCGCATGCCCTCAGGTGCGGGCCATGACGCACAGATGTTGGCGCGCGTGTGCCCAACCTCGATGATCTTCGTACCTTCGGTCGATGGGCTCTCGCACAACATTGCCGAGTTCACCGAACAGGACGACATCGCGGCCGGGGCCAACGTGCTGCTTCACGTAGTACTCGAACTCGCCGAAGTTGTGGTGCCTTCGAACTCTGCGTGAGGGATCAGGCGCGCCCCCCACCAAATCGCTCACGCAGAGTCGGCGAGGACGTGCGTCAGCCAGGCAGCGAGGGAGGGTGGGCTCCGATGGATGGCTGCGAAAACGACGAAGGGCGCCGGCCGAAGCCGACGCCCTCCACTCGTAGTGCGTTATCGATCAGAGATGGATGCTCTTGTCGATGAACTGATTGGTGACGATGTCCGATGCCTTCAGGCCCGCCTTTGGTGGGCTCTTCTGAGCGGTGTAGACCGGGATTGCCTTGGTGATGAGGTCGGTGACCCGAGCGTCGTCGAAGCTTCCCATGGTGCCGTCGGTGCCGTTCGCAACGAGGCCATCCTTCTTGATGGTGTCGACCGCATACGCAGCCGTGCCCTCGCTGTAGACCCAACCGAAGTTCTTGCTCAGCGCAGCAACTGCGGCGAGCACGACCTTGTTTCCTTCGGCGGGAGCGTTGATGTAGTCAACGGACGACTGCTGGATGATTGGGACGAGCTTCTTGAAGCAGTCAGAGTACTTGGTGATGTTCTCCGGCAGCGTTGCAATGGACTCTGCGTAGTTCTTCCAACCGATGTCGTTGATGTACTGGTACTTGACCGGCTTGAGCCAGTTCTTGATTTCCTTCTCGTAGGCGTAGGGCTCAGCCGAGCCAAAGCCCTGCTGTGCTGACTTACCTTCGTCGGCGGTGAACAGGCTTGGGTCGCCGCTGTACGAGCCGTCGACCTGATCCTTGGAGAGCACGCTCGTGGCCGTGAGGAAGTCCATGTAAGCCGCGCCACCGAAGTAACGGACCTTGACCTTCTTGGTGCCGAGATCGGCGATGCCCTTGACATCTGGGTACGTACCCGGATCCCACATGATCATTTGTGGGTTCTTTTCGAAACCGGACTCGATGGCTACGGTCGGGAACTTGTCGGACTTGGCGATCGCCTCATCGGTGTACACGAAGCCGAGCAGAATGCTCTTGTCGGTGTACATGAGCGTGGTGTCATCGGTGAAGCCCGATGCCTTACCGCCCGAGATGATCGAAAGCTTCACGCCTGTGTCTGTCTTGCCTGCCATGAGCGGGCCGGTGACGATGGCTTTGTCGGCGTTGATGGTGTAACCGGCTCCGATCATGTTGTACAGAAAGCCGTGCTCGGCCTCTGGCAACCAGTCGGTCTGGACCTTGACCTCATCTGGGCAGATGCCCTTCAGGCTCACGGCTGCAGCACCGGTGGTGCCTCCTGTTGTGCCAGCGGTTGTTCCCCCCGTTGTTCCCCCGGAGGGTGCTGGCGTTGCCTTCTTGTCGCTGCCGCACGCTGTGAGGGCAAGGCCCGTAACAATTGTGAGTGCGATCAGCGATTTGCTGCGTCGGTGTTGCATTGTTGTTTGCTCCTTTGTTGGTTGTTCACGCTGAGTAATGAGGCTGCACTGCAGACCTCGGTTGGATAAGACTGGCTGGATGAGTCGTATCGGAAGATTAAGCAGCTTTTCGGGCTGATTCGTGCCAATGGCCGACGACGAGTCGCGAGACCCAGCCAAAGACGAGGAACATTGCGATGCCAAGACCAGCGGCAAAGATGAGGCCACCGTAGGTTTGCGGGTAAATGCCCTTCTGGCGGTATTGCTCCATCACGATGCCGATACCTGGCTTGCTGCCCTGACGGAAGAACTGCTCGCCGACGACGGCGCCAATCACTGCGAGACCAGCCGAGATTCGAAAGCCGGTGAAAATGGCAGGCATCGCCGAAGGAAGTTGCAGTTTGACGAGCCGCGTCCAACGTGACGCACCGCGAAGTGTGAACAGATCGTGTTGGCCGACGTCGGCCGATGTGAGACCGAACAGCGTGTTCGTCACCACGGGGAAGATGCTGATCATCACACAGACGAAGAGCCGCGAGTTGAGACCGCCGCCAAAGACGGAGTTGATCACCGGCACGATCGACAGAATCGGTATTGCCTGCAGCGCAACGAGATACGGATACGTCGATCGCTCGACCCATTTGGCTTGGGCCATCATCACGGCGAGGGACATGCCGACGATGATGGTGATGCCGAGCCCGACGAGCGCCACGAGCGTGGTCCATCCGAGGCCACCGATGAGGTCGCCACGGTTGCCAGACATGAGAAATGAGTCGTGAAACACAGTCTCGGGCGCCGGCAACAAGAACCCCGGCTTGTCGAAGAACTTGCGCATGCCGTTGGTGTGCATGTAGTGCCAGATCGCAATAAAGATCACAAAGATCGCGAATGGCCCGATGATGCGGCTCCACTCGAAACCTCTGGGCGCGTCCACCGCCGGCGCCCCCGCATCGAGATCGGCGAAATCAACTTGAGCGGGCGCATGCTCGCCGACGACGACGTGATCGGTTTTGAAGTCGACGTCTTCGCTCATGTGTGTGCTCCTCGTAGAGCGTGGGAGATCTCGCCGGACAAGGCCGCGAACGCCGGATCGAAACGCAGTTCGGGTGATCGGGGATACTCGAACGGAACAGCGAAGTCGCCGACGACCCGGCCAGGACGGGCGCTCATCACGATGATGCGGGTGGAGAGGAACACCGCTTCGCTGATGGAATGCGTGATAAACAAGCCGGCAAAGCCCCTGCGTTGGAACAACGAGATGACCTCGTCGTTGAGGCGCTCACGCGTGATCTCATCCACAGCGCCGAACGGCTCGTCGAAGAGGAAGACCTTCGGGTCGAGCACCAATGATCGTGCAAGGGACGCGCGCATTTTCATGCCGCCCGACAACTGCTTGGGGTACTTCGTCTCGAACCCTTTGAGACCCACCAGCGAGATCGCCTCGGTAGCACGTGCCTTTCGCTCTGCCTTACCGATGCCCTCGAGTTCGGCCATGAGCTCTACGTTGCGCTGCACGTTGCGCCATTGCAGCAACGTGGGGTCCTGGAAGACATAGCCGAGGTGTGACTTGTCGACTGTTACGGTGCCTGTCGTTGCCTTGTTGAGCCCCGAAGCGATCCGCAACAGGGTGCTCTTGCCGCATCCGGAGGGGCCAACGACAGTCACGAACTCGCCGGCGCGGACGTCGAACGAGGTTTCACTGAGCGCGTGAGTTCCGTCGGGGAACACCATTGAGACCCCGGAGAAGCTCAGCGCCGGAGCGGGTGCTGAATCAGTCATTGCCGTAAACATAGTGTGTGGCTGCGGTGGGTTTGTTGTCTGGTTCATGACTACCTGCGTGAGCCGGGTGGCTCAGTGCATCACCATTCCGCCGGAGACGTTCATGGCCTGCCCGGTGCAGTAGCTGGCGTCGTCGGAAGCGAGGAACAAGGCCATGTTGGCGACGTCGGTTGGGGTGGCGAGGCGACCTAACGGAGACTTTGCAGACCATGTCTGCACCATCTCAGGTGTCCGTGTTGACGAGCCCATCTCAGTGAGTACATAGCCGGGACAGATGCAGTTCACGGTGATGTTGTGGGCTCCCAGCTCCATCGCTGCCACGCGTGTGAGCGAGATGACTGCGGCCTTCGAGGCTGCATAATGCGCCTGATTCGGCGAGCCGATCTTGCCGCCCATGCTGGCCATGTTGATGATCGTGCCACGGTGTTGGCGCACCATTGCGAGGGCCGCGACCTGCGTGGTCACAAACATCGCGCGCACATTGACGTCGAACGTCAGGTCCCAGTTCTCGATGCTGAGTTCGAGCAAGGGAGCCATCTTGAGTACCCCGGCGTTGTTCACCAAGATGTCGATGCCCCCGAGCGTGGCAATCGCTTGCTGCATGACGCGGGTGGTAATTGCTGCATCGGCGAGGTCGACACCGAGCGACTGGGCGCCAATCGACTCTGCAACAACGCAGACCTCGTCGGCAGCGATGTCGAGGAGTACGAGCTCAGCGCCCTCTCGCTGAAAGGTTCGTGCAATTTCGGCTCCGATACCGCGGGCGGCGCCAGTGATGACGGCACGGCGGCCTGCGAGGCGACCAACCACAGGAGTTGTTCGGTTGGCGGATGCTTCCATGCGTGGCAAAGACTAGGCGATGCCATCACGCGTTCAGGCGGCCGAATCGTTAACAGTTCGTTTCGTGATTACGGCTGGATTAGTGATTGGTCGCTGAGCTCACAACAGCCCCGCGATGGAACACGACGCGCTGTCCCGGCCCGTACGCCAGGGCCTCACGAACTGATCCGACGCGGATCGCAACCAAGTCCGCCGGGCTGCCGGGGGCGATGGAGAGTGCACTGAGGCCGAGCGCAGCACGCACGTTCGCGCTGATTGAGTCGAGGGCTTGTTCGGGCAGAAGATGAGCCAGCATCACCATGAGCGAACCCGTCTCGAGTGGGTCGGCGCGGCCCATTGGATTGAACGGGTCCTGAAGGTTGTCGGCGCCGGCACACACGTTCACACCAGCGGCGAGCAACGACTTCACAGCGGTGAGCGCACGTGGCATTGACTGCTGGTGCTCGCGACCCTGCAAGAACATGTTCGTGTGTGGCAGAGCCACCACGCTGATGCGCGCAGCGGCGACGGCATGCGCTATTTCGTCTTGGCGGGCGACGGTTTGCATGCCGAGGCTGACGCAGTGACTTGCCGTCACGGCGTATTCGAAACCCGAGCTGAGCACGCGGTGCGCAAGATCCTCGAGCCCGAGAACTGAGGGGTTGAGCGTCTCGTCGGTGTGCAGGTCGACGCCCCGGCCGAACTCGGCGGCGATGCCGAGGAGGGTGTCGTTGGCCGCAGCGAGGTCATCGTCGAGGTGCGGGCACCCGCCGACCAGATCGGCCCCGGCTTGGAGTGCGTCACGAAGCAACGCCCGCGAGTTCGCGCCTGCGGTACCGGTGACTGGCCAGCTGACGAGCGACACGATTTGCAGATCGCAGATATCGGCCGTACGGCGACGAACCTCGGCGAGGGCCTCAACCGACATCAATCCGTTGTCGATGGTGGTGTCCGCGTGTGTACGAATCGCGGTGGCGCCGTTGGCGACCATACGCCGCACGGCCCGCTCGGCGCGTTCGACCGTGTCATCGACGGTGATGAGGTGACGGTTGACTTCCATCGCGCGGATGGCACCCATCAGGTCGCCAGTGGGATTGAGGATCCTCTCAGACAGAAATGCCTTGTCGAGATGGGCGTGCGGTTCTGCAAACGCCGAGAGCAACAGATGACCATCGAGTTCGATTGTGTGTTCACCCGGCTGTGGTGTCAGGTGCGCTTCAACGGCATCGATCGTGTCGACGCACACCCGCACATCGACAACTCGTCCGTCGGCAAGCGTGGCCGAGCGAAGCAGCATGACTAGACGAGCGGTGAGCCGGTAATGGGGCGACGCTCGATGGGCTCGCCGAGGCGTGGAAAGACTTCCTCGGCGACCAAATGCATCTGCTCGTTCATCTCTTCGCGCGTGAGCCCGGGGTAGTCGAAGAAGAAACAGATGTGCTTCAGGTCGAGCAGATCACGCCAGTAGCCGATCGCGTCGACGGCATCATCGATAGAACCGACGACCTGGATCTTTTGCGTGTTGCTTTCCTCGACTGATGGGCAGTGGTTGAAGGCGACCTTGGAGCCATCGGGGTTGCGGTAGCTGCTGAATCGTCCGTACGGCGAGAGGAACTTGTTGAACTCGTCCTGCCCGGGCCGACCCTTGACCATGGCCTGTTCGCGGGTCTTGGCCACATGCAGGTTGAGGACCAGACAGCGATCTTCGCCGGGCCCGACTGGTTGCCCCATCTCGGCGCGGATCTCGGCGTAGCGATCCCACTTCTGTTTCTGGCTGTCTGCGTTCTGCAACCAATACACAGCCTTGTGTCCGGCGCGAGGCACGTACTCGATGGTCTCGGGTGATGTCACGGGTTGGTAGATATCGACCGTGCGCAGCGGCTTGGGGATGAGCGTGAGATGGTCGACATAGCTGCCACGGTCGGGGACATCGTCGGGAGGGAGCACGAACTGCTTGCCGCGGTAGGCGAACGTTTCGTTGTACCACGCAAGCTTGATGACCTCCATCGCCTCCTCAAAGATCTGACGATTGATCCGGTCGTGCTCGGCGCTCATCTCATTGTCGCCGCTGGACACAACAGTGCCGAGCGCCCATGCTTCCCGAGGAACCGTGCCGCGACCGACCCCGAACTCCATCCGGCCGCCGGTGATGATGTCGGCCAATGCGAAGTCCTCGGCAAGGCGCAGCGGATGCCACTGCGGCACGACATTGAACATCTGGCCGAGTCGCAGGTTCTTGGTGAGGTGGGCGAGATGCATCCCGAACATGATGAGGTTCGGCAGTACCTCATACCCCTCGTGCTGGAAGTGGTGCTCGGTGAGCCACATGGTGTCGAACCCGAGCTCGTCGGCAGTGCGACTCCACGACACCAGGTTCTGGTAGCACGCGATGACGTCGTCGTTACCGTATCGACGCGCCGTTGCTGCGATGTTCGGATCGCCCGCATCGGGCATGGGTACGGTGCAGAAGAAGTTCGAATCAACTCGCATGGTGCGAGCGTAGTTCTCTCCGGCCTTGCCGCGACGCTGAGCTACAGGGTTCGAAGAAGTTCACAGTCCCGCAACAGAACCAACGCGGCTGCGCGGATCTGCGGCGCCGCTCAGCATGCCGCTCGGTTCAACGACGATCGCATGTGCATGACCGAACCCGCTGTCGTACGGAGGGCTCATGCGCACATCGTGACCGCGACTGGTCAGCCCGTCACGCCATCCGGTGGGTGCATGACCCTCGACCAATACGTGTGGCCCGACTGGCGAGGTCCATGTGTCGAAACCGGTGACAGGGCCATGGAGCACCCAACGAGCTGCATGCAATGCTGTGGCGGGACTCTGACCGTGATGCAACAGACGCGCCGCGAGCTGAAGAAGGATCTGTGGTTGACCGTCGCCGCCCATCGTGCCGAAGACGCACGCGAGAGAACCGTCGGGCTTGGTGGCGAGTGCAGGCGACAGCGTGTGTGGCGGTCGCCTGCCGGCGGCAAGTTCGCCAGGATGCCCCTTCTGCAGTGAGAAGCCGAGCCCGCGGTTATGGAGATTGATCTGCGTGTTCGGTTCGACCAACCACGAACCGAAATTCGATGCATTCGATTGGATCAACGACACACCCATTCGCTGCTGGTCGACGACGCAGAGGTAGGTGGTGTCTCCGGCGAGGGTGGGCGGTGTGCGTTGCGTTGCGCGCTCGCGGTCGATCGTCCCGACACGCAGCGCGATCGCGCCCAATAACGCGTCGCCATCCGCGTTGTCGTGCAGAACGGCTGGCCGATCAAAAGCAGCTGCCTTTGCCGCTTCGTTCAACAGATGAGCCCATCGCTCGTCGTCCGGGTCGCTCGGAAGGTCGAGTAGATCCGCAAGAGACGAACCACCCAGCACCAAGTAACCCTGCGAATTCGGCGGGATTGAGTGCAGTACGTTGCCAAAGGCGGGACGAGACAGGGGAGTCACCCACGTGGACCCCGGTGTCGACAGGTCGGTGTCGCTGAAAAGGCCGGAGCCGAGCAGGGCTTGCGCATCGGAACCTGCGCCGGCACGGCCGGTGGCGTTCAGTCGCTTGCACAGTCGTGCCATCGTGGATGAGGGCGAATAGGTCGCCGCCCATGCCGCACAGGTGAGGAGCGGTGACGGCGACCGCAGCATTGGTGGCAATCGCCGCGTCGACCGCGTTGCCTCCGCGCGCCAAGATGGTCATACCGGCCTGCGTGGCCAACTGGTCGGCCGAGGCCACCATGGCGCCCCCTGCCCGGGTGGAACCAAAGGGCGCGGTCACGCCCACATGCCCCGCTCGATCATCACATCGCGGAGCACCTTGGGCCGATCGGTCATGATGCCGTGCACACCGAGATCGAGGAGTCGGTTCATTTCGTCTGGCTCGTCGATGGTCCACGCATGAACGTGGAGCCCAAGTCGGTTGGCGCGGTCGACGAACCGTTGGGTGATGATTGGTAGTGGACCCTGGCGCACGGGTACCTGTGCGGTCATCGCTGTGGTCTTGCGCATTCGGCCGGCCAGTAACGAACTCACGCCCGCTGGTCCGAGGGCGGAGCACAAATCGCTGCCCAGAATGGCTCTGATCTTGCGGATGCGGAGGTCGCTGAAGGCGCCGACACAGACGCGGTCGAGAGAGTCGGTCCTGCGCAACGTTGCGACGAGTGCATCGACTGCGGCATCGGCCTTGCAATCGATGTTGACGCGTACATCGGGCCAGGTGCCGAGCAGATCCTCGAGCAGTGGAATTGGTGCCACACCATCGACACGCGCGGCGCTCACTTCTTGCCATGTCATCTCGCTGATGCGTTGATCTATTCCGCAGGTGCGCTTGAGGTTGTAGTCGTGAAAGGCGACGAGGACGCCATCAGAGGTCACCTGCACATCGGTCTCCATGTAGCGGTAGCCGAGGTCGAATGCGTACTCGAAGGCTGGCATGGTGTTTTCTGGAGCATCACTCGCTCCGCCGCG
>JAYTWP010000048.1:0-10846 GCA_043743395.1 Actinomycetota bacterium
GGTCCCCGATCCGCTTGCACGCCAATAAGACACCGGGCATGTAGCAGCTCGAGTCGTAACTATCCTGGCGAATCGTCAGCGTCTGCCCTTGCGCACCAAGAATGACCTCTTGGTGCGCTTGCGTGCCGCGAATTCTCAGCGAATGGACGCGGATGCCAGCTGGGCCTTCACCACCACGAGCGCCCGGATACACCTCATGTATGGTTGGATCGGGTGCCCACTGAGACGATGCTGCAGCAATCCGCTTCGCCGTGTTCACCGCTGTTCCCGAGGGCGCGTCCACTTTGGCGTCGTGATGCATTTCAACGATCTCGACACTGTCGAAATATGGAGCGGCCAGTTCCGAGAATCGCATCATCAATACTGCGCTGATCGCGAAGTTGGAAGCGACAAGACAGTTGCTGCCGATAAAGGCTCGACGAAAGGTTTCAAGGTCGTCATCAGAAAAACCGGTGGTCCCAACGACACCGTGAATCCCATGGATGGCCAACCACGGCAGCGTTTTAATCGCCTCAGACGCAACCGTGAAATCGACCACGACTTGGGCGCCGGCATCGACAAGCCCTTTCAGGTCGGCTCCGACGATGACACCGTTGATCGCTTCGCCAACGGCATGGGGATCGACAGCACCTACAAGTTGTAGTTCGGGATCCGCGGCCACGGCCGCGCACACGGTGCGTCCCATGCGTCCGGCAGCGCCGACAACACCAACTTTGATCGGTTCGGTGATTGGGGTCATGTTGCCGAACGTATCAGCGCTTCCATCCGCTAGAACAATGAGTATGAGTTTCCTCGACAAAGCCAAAGAAAAAGCAACACAACTTTCGAATGCGGCCAAAGAGAAGGTCGACGACATCAAAGACGATCGCAAGGTCGATGAGCTACTCGATGACATCGGGCGCATCATTTACCGGCAGCGCACCGATGCGGTTCAACCAAGTGACGACGCCGCGATCGACGAACTCGTCAGCCAGCTCAAGGCCCTCGAGGCCAAGGGTGCCGACGTGCTCGACAAGACCCCAGCAACCGCAACCGCACCCGCAGCAGACGCAACGGCCTCGACGCCACCCCCGCCTCCACCCCCACCCCCACCAACCCCGACCCCGCCACCGGCTGGCTAAGACCACAACCCCGCAACGTTGTCAGCGCGCGGGTAACACCGACGCCTCAATGGGGCCTAACGCGACAACGGTCAGCGGTTGATGAAGGATTCGTTCGATGACGCGGCGCGTGTCGACTTGTTGCACCGCCGCCCATCGGCTGACCTGCTCATCGACGCCGCGCACCTTACCGAGGGTCACCAATTGGCTTGCGGTACGCGACATGCGCGATCCGGTGTCCTCGAGACCAAGTTCGAACGCACCCATGAGATATCCCTTGGCGATATCGAGTTCGTCGTCGGTGATGCCATCCTTGAGCAGGAGATCGAGCTGCTCGTAAACCAGTCCCATTACTTCTGGAGCATGCGCAGGCTGCGTACCCGCATAGATGGTGAACGCACCCGAATCCGCATAGGCCGTCGCACCGCTGTACACGCTGTACGCCAAGCCCCGACGTTCACGGATCTCATCGAACAAGCGGCTCGACAGACCACCACCGAAGACGTGGTTGACGACATCGAGCACCTCACGATCGGGGTCGTCGCGCTGTAGTGCTTGCATGCCCACGACGAGATGGACCTGCTCGGTGTCGTCGTGCATGACTTCGCCTGAGGTGGGCGCACCAACGCCGGCACGGGCGACGCGGCCGTCGCCTGACGGCAGGCCACTAAACGCTGTTTCGACCTGCCGCAGCGTTTCGTCATGGTCGAGCGGGCCCGTCACCACGACCACCGATGAACCGGCACGGTAGTGGGCATTGAAGAACTCACGAACGTCGTCGGGTGTGACTGATTCGACTGTCTCTACGGATCCGGCGGTTTCACGACCGAGCGGATGACCGGGAAACAGGTGGCGCATGAAGGCCCGATGGGCGACGTCGTCCGGACTGTCGTCATCCATCGCGAGTTCCTCGAGGATCACTTGTCGCTCGTTCGCGATGTCGTCATCGCGCAGCGCTGGGGTCGTGATCACCTCGCCGAGCAACTCGATCCCAAGCGCCTGATGGCGGGCTGGCAGCCGACAGTAGTAGGCCGTGTATTCCTTGGTGGTGAAGGCATTGATATCGCCACCAACACGGTCGATGGTCTGACTGATCTCTCGAGCAGAACGCAACGCGGTGCCCTTGAAAAGTAGATGCTCGAGGAAGTGACTGACACCGGAGAGTGCCTCGGGTTCATCCCGGGCGCCAACCCCGACCCACGCGCCTGCGGAGATGGAAAGCGCGCCCTTGATTTGCTCGGTGGCGACAGTAAGGCCGTTGGAAAGGTGCGTGACGCGTAGCGCGCTCGCTGCAGATGATTCGACGATGCAGAAACTCTAGGGGCGGGCGATGTGATCACCGACCTGTGCCCCCAATGACACCCTCGATGACACCTCGAATGACAATGGCCGCCGGCTGCACCCGAAAGTGCGGCCGGCGGCCAGATGACAATCGATATCGGCGTGGAGCCGAGTGATCAGTGTGAGTTAGCGATGACGTCGCGGACTGCGGTCGCGGCCACCACGATCACGATCGCCGCCCTCGCGGCGAGGGGGACGGTCGCCGGTAGGCGGTGCCTCACTGGCGGGGCCGAGATCGCCGAACTCACCGCGCAACTCATCGTCGAAGGCGTCTTCGAAGCTCACCGTGACGGTAGAGGAATCGGTGCTGCTCCCACCCGAGCTGCGGCGTGGAGCACGATCACCACGATCGTTGCGATCACCACGATCGCTGCGTGGTGCTCGCTCGCTACCGCGTTCGGTGGACTCGCCACCCTCGCCCGAGCCCTCGGCTGGCGGATCGCCGGCTGGCGACAAGCTGATCTTGCCCTTGTCGTCGATCTCGTCGACGCGGACCTCGATCTCGTCGCCCAAGCTGAGCACGTCTTCGACAGCGTTGATGCGCTTGCCGCGGCCGAGCTTGGAGATGTGCAACAGACCGTCGCGTCCGGGGAGGATGTTGACGAACGCACCGAACTTGGTGATGTTCACAACGCGCCCCATGTACACGCCGCCCATGTCGGCCTTTGGCGGATCGATGATGCTCAGGATGCGCGCCTTGGCCTCTTCTACCCGGAAGCCATCGACCGAGCCGATGGTGACGATGCCGACAACTCCGTCGTCGTCGACATTGATGTCAGCGCCGGTTTCCTGCTGGATCGTGTTGATGACCTTGCCCTTCGGCCCGATGATCTCGCCGACCTTGTCGAGCGGCACCGTGACCGAAATGATCTTCGGTGCGGTCTCGGCAACCTCGGAGCGGGGCTCGCTAATGCAGGCATTCATGTTCGCGAGGATGGCGTCACGTGCCTCTTTGGCCTGCGCCAGCGCGGCGATCAAGACGTCGGCGGGAATGCCGTCGATCTTGGTATCAAGCTGCAGGGCAGTGATGACATCGCTGGTGCCGGCCACCTTGAAGTCCATGTCGCCGAAGGCATCTTCGGCGCCGAGGATGTCGGTGAGGGTGGTGTATTTGCCTTCGGCAAACACGAGGCCCATGGCAATACCGGCCACTGGCGCCTTGATCGGCACACCGGCTTCCATCAGCGCAAGGCTGCCCGAGCAGACCGAGGCCATACTCGTGGAACCGTTCGAGGCCAACACTTCGGCGACGAGGCGCAAGGTGTAGCTGAATTCGTCCTGGCTCGGCAGCACTGGAATAAGCGCACGCGCGGCGAGCGCACCGTGACCGATCTCGCGACGCTTGGGTGAACCAACGCGACCTGTTTCACCGTTGGCCCATGGAGCCATGTTGTAGTGAAACAAGAAGTACTTGTGCGTCTCGGGATCGAGCGTGTCGAGCAACTGGTTCATGCGTGGCATCGCGAGCGTCGCAACGTTCATGACCTGAGTCTCACCACGTTGGAACAAGCCCGAACCGTGAGCCGTTGGCAGGACGCCAATTTCGGACGACAAGGGGCGAAGATCGCGGGGACCACGACCGTCGATGCGCAGGCCCTCTTCGACGATGCGCTTGCGCACGAGCTTCTTGGTGAGGCTGCGCACTGCTTCCTTGACTTCTTTCTCGCGACCGGCAAAGGCTTTACCGTCGCCGCACAACGCGGCAATGGCGGTGGCGGCAGCCGCATCGGTCGCCGCGTTGCGGTCGGCCTTGGCGCTGATGGTGACAGCGTGTGCGAGTGCGTCGGTGGCGACACCGGCAACAGCGTCGAGCACCTCAGGGGCGTAATCGAGCTGAGCAGTGAACTGCAGCGGCGTGATCGGGCCCTTGGTGGCGATGACGCTGGCCACGAGCTGGCGTTGAAGTCCGATGGACTCCTTGATCCATACCTTGCAGGCCTCGAGCCCGCCGGCAAGGACGGCTTCGTCCACCTTGGGGGCGCCGTCGCCATAGTACGCAAAGCTCTTCTCGGTGCCGCCAGCCTCGACCATCATGATCGCAACGTCGCCGTTGTCGAGCTGGCGACCGGCAACGACGAGTTCGAATGTTGCAGCTTCGCCCTCGGCATAGGTGGGGTGAGGAATCCATTCGCCATCTTGGCTGTACGCAATCCGCACTGCACCGATTGGGCCGTCGAACGGGATACCGCTGATCATGAACGACGCCGAGGCGGCATTGATGGCCAGAACATCGTGCGGGTTCTCTTGGTCTGCACCGAGCACGGTGAGCACGATCTGTGTCTCGTTACGGAAGCCGTCGGGGAAACAGGGGCGCAGCGGGCGGTCGGTGAGGCGACACGTGAGAATGGCGGCCTCTGTGGGCCGACCCTCACGACGGAAGAACGAACCGGGAATCTTTCCGGCTGCGTATGCACGCTCTTCGACATCGACGGTGAGTGGGAAAAAGTCCATTCCGGGACGGACATCTTTGGCCGCATTCGCAGTAGCGAGCACGACGGTACGGCCAATACTGGCCAGCACCGCGCCCTGACTCTGCTGGGCAAGTTTGCCGGTCTCGAAGGACATGGTCTTGTCGGTACCGGAAACGGCACCCGACACTCGTATGGCATCTGCCATGGCGAGCTCCTTTCAAATCGGGCGCGTTTTTTCTCGCGCCTCGACGGTTGGAGCGGAGGCCGGTTCCCAGTCGGCGGTGTCGGTGCTGCTACCGCGACCGCAAGCAATAAACGGGCGACCTGGGAACACCGGCAGAGGCGACTGACAACCGATCCAGTTGTCCGCTCTGATGGTTAGTTTGGCGCAAGAACAACCTGCGCCGGACAAGACCTTACCAGCAAGACGGCCCCAATCGACGTCATGGGGCGGCCACAGCAGGGCTTATTTGCCTGTTTCGGTCGGTAGCACCGACCGGTCGCCAAGGGCGGCCGTGATGCGATCGAAGCTGGCAGGGTCCAGATTGGCGTACACGAGATGGGCTCCGGCGAACCGTTCGGTCTCAGTGACCAGGGCGTCCATGGACACCTCGGTGAGCAGCAGCACCACGGTTGTGGTGCTCACTTGGACGGCGTCGCGAAACCACGTCACCCACTCATCGGGAATGCCGAGATCGACCACCTTGGCGGTCACCGCACCCGCGCTCGCACCAAGTACTCCCCCGGCAAGCCAGCCAACGGGGCCCGCAACGAACAGCCCGATCAATCCGGCCCACATGGCACCTGAAGCAGCCGCCCGACCCGGCGACGGGTCGACCGTCTCGACGACGTGCGTGGAGCCGTCTTCTTTCTTGGTGACGATGACGGCGTCATGGACTCGAAGCAGGTTCTTCGACGCGAGACGCGATGTCGCGGTCATGAACTCGTGGGCGCGAAAGCGATCGTCGAAGGAGATCCCCACGATGGTCTGGGGCAAGTTATCGATATCAGACTTCACAAGTGCACCTCGGGGTCGTGCTGAGCGAGTCGTCGACGGCGGCGGGACTGCGGCTACAGACGAGTGCAATTCTACTCAGCAACAATGCAATTAGGGTCGTCACCCATGTTCACCGGAATCATCGAAGAGCTCGGAACGATTGAGTCAGTTGTTGCGGTCACCACTGATTGGGGTGCGGGGCTACGTCTGCGCATTCAGGCGAACACCGTGCTCGAGGGATCCGCGCTCGGCGCCTCGATCGCGGTCAACGGCTGCTGTCTCACTCTCGTCGAGCAAGGCAACGGTTGGTGGGAAACCGATGTCAGCGAGGAGACCGTTGCCCGAACCATCGTTGCCACGCTTGCCCCAGGCGATCTCGTGAACCTTGAACGCCCAATGGCACTCGGCGACAGACTCGGTGGCCACATCGTTCTCGGCCATGTCGACGCGATCGGCACGGTCATCGTTCCCGCGCCCGACCTCGAGGTGAGAGTTCCCAAGCCACTCATGCGTTACCTCGTCGAGAAGGGCTCCGTCACAGTGGACGGTGTCAGCCTCACTGCGTTCGGGCTCACCGACGACACATTCCACGTCGCGGTCATCCCCCACACCGCATCGGTCACAACTCTGGGGGTCAAGGGCGTCGGCGCGGTTGTGAACATCGAGATGGACATTCTGGCCAAACACATCGAGCGACTCGTGGCGCCACATCTGAACGTCGCCGACCTCGCAGTAAACGACTGACCGCGATATCGTCCGATCCGCATGCCTCATCACCGTAGCGATCTACTTTTGACGCCCGTTCGCGAGCCCGCAGCGCCCTAGCAAACATCAGGTCCCTCACCAAATACCCCACCGCTTGGAGTTTTGCTATGTCCCTTCCCGCCGCCTCTGTCTTCGCCGCGGACCTTTTCGAAACACCCCTCGACGTTCTGCTCGCCGCGGCTCGGGTGGTGCGCGACCGAGCACATGGCACACAGATCACGTATTCGCCGAAGGTCTTCATCCCACTCACGATGCTGTGTCGAGATCAATGTGGCTACTGCACATTCGCTCAGCCACCCGCACGGCTCGAGCAGCCGTACATGCTCCCCGACGACGTGTTGAAAATCGCGCGTGAGGGCGCGCGGCGCGGCTGCCACGAAGCGCTGTTTACGCTCGGCGAGCGACCCGAGGATCGTTACGAAGTGGCCCGATCCTGGCTTCGCGATCACGGCTACGACAGCACGGTGCACTATGTAGCTGCAATGGCTCGCCTGGTGCTCAACGAGACGGGCTTGCTGCCTCATGCCAACGCCGGCGCCTTATTCACCGATGAGCTTGGGATGTTGCGTCCGGTATCACCAAGCCAGGGCATGATGATCGAAACTCTTCGTGACGATCTCGCATGCCACCGGAATGCTCCGGACAAGGCGCCTGCACGTCGCCTCGCCACACTCGAAGAAGCTGGTCGTCTACACATTCCGTTCACAACCGGCATCCTCGTCGGCATTGGTGAAAGCCGCGCGGACCGCGTCGCAGCGCTCGAGGCCATCGCGGCGGCGCATGTCCGACACGGTCACGTCCAAGAGGTGATCGTGCAGAACTTCCTGCCGAAACTGCGGACTGGCATGCAGCATGCCGCGCCGTGTCCTGAAGATGAGTTCCTCTGGGCTATCGCAGCGGCTCGCTTGATTCTGCCGCCCGAAATCCACCTCCAAGCACCACCAAACCTCAGCGATGACTTCGGTGTGCTGCTCGACGCCGGCATCGACGACTGGGGTGGCGTCTCGCCTGTCACCGCCGATCACGTAAACCCTGAGCGGCCATGGCCGGCGCTCGATCGATTGCGCACTGTTACGGAGGCTCGAGGTTTTGCACTCGCCCCCCGACTCACCATCTACCCCGAGTTTGCGAACGATCCAGATCGCTGGCTCGATCCCGACCTTCACTTTGCGGTGATGGACCGTAGCGACGCCGAGGGGCTCGCCCGCGACGACCCAGGGTCCGTGTGGCCCGAGCGAGTCACAGCTGCCGATGTCGTACTCGACGGTGCCGAAGTTGTGCTCGTCGGACACCGAAGTTCTCAGTGGTATAGCGGCGCGAACGTAGAACCGACCATGCTGATCCCGGTCGACAATGCCAAGTTCGCAAACACCAAACCGGGGTCGGCCATCGATGAGATCCTCGATGGTGTTCGTCTGGGGCATGAGGTTGGGCACGCCGAGATCGTCAACCTGTTTCGGGCGCGGGGGCCCGAGGTCAACGCAATTGCGGAGCTGGCCGATGACTTGCGTCGGCACGCAGTTGGCGACGCCGTGACATGGGTACACAACCGCAACATCAACTACACCAACGTGTGCACGTTCAAGTGCAAGTTCTGCGGCTTCTCGAAGGGCAAGCTGAGCCTCAACCTGCGCGGCACGCCGTATTTGCTCACCCTCGACGACATCGCCGACCGCGCCCGCGAAGCGTGGGAACTTGGCGCCACCGAGGTAACCCTGCAAGGCGGTATTCATCCCGACTTCGACGGGAACTACTACATCGACGTGACGCAGGCTGTGAAGCAGGCCGTACCTGACATGCACGTGCACGGGTTCACAGCGCTCGAGGTGACCGAAGGCGCGCGCCGCCTCGGCGAGAGCCTCGAGTCCTACCTCATCCGATTGAAAGAAGCCGGCTTGGCGTCATTGCCGGGGACGGCGGCAGAGATTCTCGACGACGACATTCGCGCAATTCTGTGTCCGGACAAGATCAACACCGAAGAGTGGCTCGAGTGTCACCGAGTCGCCCACAGCATCGGACTCGGCTCAAACGTGACGATCATGTTTGGATCGGTGGAGCACCCGGACAGCTGGGCCAAGCACATGTTGGTGACGCGTGCGTTGCAGAAGCAGACCGGCGGATTCACCGAGTTCGTCGGACTTCCATTCGTCCACATGGCGTCGCCGATTTATCTACAACGCAAGAGCCGTCGCGGCCCAACATTTCGCGAGACCGTGTTGATGCACGCGATCGCGCGGATCGCGTACAACGGTTATATCCCGAACGTGCAAGTCAGTTGGGTCAAGATCGGACTGAGCGGAGCAATGCAGATGCTCCGCGCCGGCTGCAACGACATGGGTGGAACGTTGATGAACGAGAACATCTCACGAGCCGCAGGAGCAGCACACGGACAAGAGATGACCCCGCAAAGCTTCACGCAACTCGCAGAGCAGATGGGCCGTCGGGCAGAGCAACGAACAACGAGCTATGGGCGCGCAGAGCGCCGAGGCGTGAGCCTTTAGCGGCGAAGACCAAGCTTGGCGATGATGTCGCGGTAGCGCTGCACATCGCGGTTTTTTACGTAATCGAGCATGCTGCGACGACGACCAACGAGCATGAGCAGACCACGACGGCTGTGGTGATCTTTCTTGTGCATCTTGAGGTGATCGGTGAGGTGGTTGATGCGTGCGGTGAGCAACGCGATCTGCACCTCGGGTGAGCCTGTGTCGGTGTCGTGGCGCTTGTGCTCGCCGATGACTTCTTGCTTTTCCATGACATGCCTTCCAAAAGGAGGTCGCCCCGACCCAACGGCTCGGTGGCATCACGTGAGCGCACTCTCGAAAGAGAGCCCTGACGGACCATGCAAGGCTACGGCGGTGGTGCACCGCTGGCAACCTTGCCGCCGCTACCGTCGTAGTCCGTGAGTGCCGACGACGCTGCAATCCGCCTGATAGGCGTGAGCAAACGGTTCGATGAACTCGACGCGCTCGGCAACATCTCGCTGACAGTACATCCGGGAGAGTTCTTCACGTTGCTCGGTCCTTCAGGAAGTGGCAAGACCACGTTGCTGCGCATCATCGCGGGCCTCGAAAAGCCGACCACCGGTGAAGTAGTCGTCGAAGGCGGCACCCCGACCCAGGCACGGCGGGCCAAGTTGATGGGCTGGGTCCCCCAATCGCCGGCTCTGCTTCCGTGGCGTACCGTCGCCGCCAATGTCCGCTTGCTGACGCAGGTGAACCGATCAGCTAATCGAGCCGACCCGGTGGACACCACCGCGCTGCTCGAGCGTGTCGGCCTGGCCGGTTTCGAGGCCGCACTGCCCCATCAACTGTCAGGCGGCATGCAGCAGCGCGTCGCCCTCGTTCGCGCTTTCGCGTTGGGTGCACCCATCTTGCTCATGGACGAGCCGTTCGCTGCGCTCGATGAGATCACCCGTTTCGAAATGCGCCATCTCCTCGTCGATCTGTGGCAGAGCTCGGGCGCTGCCGTCGTGTTCGTCACCCACTCGCTTGCTGAGGCGGCCTATCTCAGCGACCGGGTCGCCGTGCTCACGTCACGTCCGGGCCGGATCAGCGCGATCCACAACGTGACGTCACCACGGCCACGAGTGCCGTCGCTTGAAGACACGCCCGAGTTCTTCGCCACAGTCATGTCGCTGCGCGATTCGCTCCGCTTGGCAATGGAACAGGGCGGCTCATGAAGATTCCCGCGGTCAAGGTGCGCTCCGTGGTTGCGCCCATTGTCGGCGTGCTCGCGTTCTTCGGGCTATGGGAGGTTCTGGTCCGGCTCGGTAACGTGCCGAGCTACGCCCTACGGCCTCCGTCGCAGGTATTGCGTTACCTCTTCACCGAGAGCACCGGCTTTCCACAGGCCACTCTACAAACCGGGTTCGATGCGCTCCGCGCTTTGCTGCTTGCGCTCGTCATCGGACTCTCGTTCGGCTCGCTGATGGCGGCGTCACGTTTCTTCGAAGAGGCGGCGCAACCGGTGCTCATCCTCGTCCAGGTCACGCCGTGGGTTGCCTACAGTGCGTCGGTCGTGCTGTGGATCGGTGGCGGCAGCAAACCGGTTCTCTTTGTTGCGACACTCGTGTGCGTACCGGCATTTGCATTTGCATCAATGACCGGGCTGCGCTCTGTCGACCCAGCTTCGCTCGAGGTACTCCGATGCGTGAACGCGTCCGTGTGGGAGACGCTGTGGAGGGTGCGCCTGCCGAACGCGTTGCCGAACCTCTTCACAGCCGCCCGATTCGC
>JAYTWP010000049.1:0-3963 GCA_043743395.1 Actinomycetota bacterium
GACCTGCCTGAGTGGCGCCCGGGATGCGGATCATTGTCCGTGGACCCCAACCTGGAAGACGAGCTCCGTGCCCGATTCGGATCGAGCGCGCTCCGTGCGCGACGCGTCGAGATCGCCGACGCAGAAGACGACATCGAGGCGCTGTTCGATCGCGGTTGGACCGACGGCCTTCCGGTGGTTGCGCCCACCGAAGCACGCGTGTTGCGGATGCTGACCGGAACCAGCCGATCGCCGCACGAGATTGTCGCAATCGTCCCACCCGATCTCGTGGAGGTCGCAGTCGAGAAGGTGGCGATCAACGCCGTCATGGCGGGCTGCAAGCCCGAGTATTTGCCCTGGGTCCTCGCTGCGCTCGAAGCCGTGTGCACAAATGAGTTCAATATCCATGGCGTGCTCGCAACAACGATGCCGGTCGGGCCCGTCGTGATCTGCAATGGCCCTGGCACACGCGACATCGGCATGAACTCGGGCATGAACGTGCTCGGACAGGGCAACCGGGCCAACCTCACTATCGGTCGGGCGGTGCAGCTCATCATCCGCAACGTTGGTGGTGGCCGACCCGGAGAAGTCGATCGCGCAACGCACGGCAACCCCGGCAAGCTCAGCTTCTGCTTCGCCGAGGATGAGCTTGGGTCACCGTGGACGTCGCTCGCCGAATCACGCGGTGTATCACGCAACGAAGATGCCGTCACAGTGTTCGCTGGCGAAGGACCGCGGTGCGTCGTCGACCAGCTCGCGCGCGACCCCGACAGCCTCGCCAACACGTTTGCTGCCTGCCTACGCACGTTGCACAACCCGAAGTTGGTGCTTGCCTTCGATGCGATCATCATCGTGGGACCGGAGCACGCACGCGTCTTCGCCGAAGCCGGCTGGGACCGGGCACGTCTTCTCAACGAGATTCATGCTCGACTGCAGCTTCGCGGGAGTGACATCGTTCGAGGTGCACACGGCATTGCGGAAGGCATCCCAACTCATCTCAAGGACCTCACCCTGTCCAAATTCCGGCCAGACGGTCTGCTGTTGGTCCATGCCGGCGGTGGAGCTGGCTTGTTCTCTGTCATCATTGGCGGATGGGCCAACGGTGACGTCGGTAGCCAACCCGTCACGCATACCCTTCGTTACTGATCACCGATCCACGAATCAACCCACGAATCAACCCACAAATCATTCGGCCGACCACCAACAAAAGGAGACACGACGTGAGCACAGTGCTACTCGACCCGACCAACGAACGGCGCGTTGCAGAGATGACCCGCTGCGCGCGCCCGCTGTCGCTCGCAGGTCTCACGGTGGGGCTGCTCGACATCTCCAAAGCGCGCGGCAACGTCTTCCTCGACAGAATCGAGCAGCGCCTCATTGAGACCGGTGCGACGGTGAAGCGTTTCAGCAAACCCACGTTCACCAAACCCGCTCCGGTGGATCTGCGCCATGAGATCGCAAGCCAGTGCCAAGTGGTCATCGAGGCACTTGCCGATTGAGGCAGTTGCACGTCGTGCAGTGTGCACGACATCGTTGACCTCGAGCGTCGCGGAATTCCCAGCGTTTTCGTTGCATCCGGAGAGTTCGTGAGTGCGGCTGAAGCGCAGTCGCTGTCGCTCGGATTTCCAACGGTCGCGCGGGTGTTCACGCCACACCCAATACAAGATCGCACCGACGACGAAATGCGCTCCTATGCCGATTCAGCATTGAGCGAGATCGTGGCTGCCGTCACGCAGAGGTAGTGGCGTGCGCAGCGCTTGCTAAAAACATGATCACGGGTGGCGATAGCCGCCGCGATCAACAACGATCAACCCGTCGGTCACCAATGATTGAGCAACCCGCTTCGCGCGATCAATTTGGCCAGGCCATCCCATTGCGACGGCCAATCGGTTCGAGGGTACGGGGCCGTTCGTGACCGCTTTCATCAACCGGCCACGTCCCTGACGATCGGACCCTTCGAAAGGGCTTTGGTGCCCGCTGACGCCAGCGGAGCCGACGGCTGGATCATCGCCCTCACCGCGCCATTCGCACTGCTGCACGACCGGGCACTCGCCGCAGCCCGGTGTCAGAGGCCGGCACAACAGCGCGCCGAGATCCATTAGGCATTGGTTCCAAGCCCACGCTTGGCCGACCGGCAGCACGCCGTCGGCCGCCGACTGAACCTCTTTGGGTGTGAGCGACGCGCCCGCGATGCGTGCGAAAACTCGGGCGATATTCGTATCGACCACCGCAGCGTCGTACTCGAACGCGAAGGCCATGACGGCCCGTGCCGTATAGGCACCGACCCCCGGAAGTGCGAGCAAGCCATCGAGTGTTTGTGGAAACTCGCCGAGCGCACAGATCTTGTGCGCCGACAGGTGCAAATTGCGCGCCCGCCGCGGATAGCCAAGACCGAGCCAGAGCTCGAGCACCTCGCCAAGAGCCGCGTCCGCGCACGCGGCCGGAGTCGGAAATGCTGCAAGAAAGGCTTGCCACTTCGGGATGACGCGATCAACTTGAGTCTGTTGCAGCATGACTTCGCTGACAAGAATCGCCCATGGGTCGCGCGTTGTACGCCACGGCAGGTCGCGCAGCCGCGGCAGACCCCAATTCAGGACGGCGTCTTGAAGCACTACGCAGTGGCCAAATTGTCGAACGAAATGACCGAGGCGCGGGCTCGGACCGAGACGTCGATCAGCTCGCCCAAACGTCTTGACCGTCGTAAGGCCGACGGCGTGCGGGTGCAAAGTCACGCTTCCATACCATGACCCGCCGCCGGAAATAGCAGACTTCCTTACCGTCTTGGTTGAAGCCCTTCGTCTCCACGAGCACGGTGCCACGGTCGTTCTTCGACGACGATTCCTTGACCTCGAGCACACGCGTTTCAGCATGGATGGTGTCACCGTGAAACGTTGGAAACTTGTGTTGCAGGGTCTCGACCTCGAGGTTGGCGATTGCCGCGCCGCTGACATCGGGAACGCTCATGCCGAGGCACAACGAGTACACGAGGTTGCCCACTACGACATTGCGACCCTGCACGCTCTCGCTCGCAAACCAATCGTTGGTATGAAGCGGATGATGATTCATCGTGATCATGCAGAACAGGTGGTCGTCGTACTCAGTGATGGTCTTGCCAGGCCAATGCTTGTAGATGTCTCCGACAGTGAAATCCTCGAGACAGCGACCGAAGGGGCGTTCGTATGTGCTCATCAGCGCAACGCTAGTAGAGGGGGTGCGCACCCGCATCGTCGTCGTCGATGTTCGCCGGATCGAAGAGTTGGGCCTGCCGCTCGAGTTCTTTCGTGAGGTCCCCCTTGGGCCGACGTGGCGCGAACCGTTCGTCGAAGTCGAGCGGGCTCTCGCGGGCAATCACGATTTCGGTCGCGACCTCGCGCAACGGTTTCAGCCCTGCTCGCCGTCCGATCGACCAGGGCCCGACGCGGAGGCTGAGATACATGAGGCCGCCGAGAAGAATCGGGAAGAAGAACTGACTGAGGCGATACGAGGCCACGCCTAAGGTGGCCGTGGAACGGGTGATCCCGAATCCCACCAGGGTCGAGATCAGCAGCGCTTCGATGATGCCGAGTCCGCCAGGCGTGATCGGAATGACCGCGGCGATGTTGGCGAGGCCGAAGGCAACGATGAGTCCATCGACCGTGACAGAACCTCCGTAGGCGCGCACGAAGACCCAGAGCGACGCCGCGTCGAGCAGCCAGTTCGCCGCCGCCCAACCAATGACGCGCCCGAGCAGCGCCCTGTCCTCGGCTAACTCCTCGAGCCGACCGCCGATGTGACGAACTGCCTCGCCGACACGCTCCTCGTTCTGATGAAGTCTTCGTGCAATCCAACGCAGCGCGCGTTCAGCGCGGGCCTGACCTTCGACGAGACCGAACACCAAAGCCGCAACCAAGGCCATGATCAACACGCCGGCGATGGCGGCCGACGCGTATCCCGGGTTGACGCCTCGAAGCGGGATGGAAATGATCAGCGCGAGCCAGAACAGCA
>JAYTWP010000050.1:0-4942 GCA_043743395.1 Actinomycetota bacterium
CGTCGATGAGTTCCAGTGGAACGGGTCGGGTGAGATCAAGTCGCTTGCGCACACTCCGGGTGGTGGTCAGCAATTTGTCGGCGGCGGCACGGTCGATAGGCATCTCCGAACACTACGCCGTGGTCGGAACAGTTCTCGCTGTATGCCCCCACCCCGGATGCCCACTGCGTATCGGCACGACGCCGCGCGACTATTGCGCGCGCAGCGCGCGGGTTGTGGTGGGGACATCCTTCGGCGCCGCCATCAACCCACCGACACCGCCTCAGCGGCGCTGTGGCGCTCGGCGCGGGCAGCGACCACCCACGCTTGCGCCGGTTGATACGCGTGCAGTTCGGACGCGTGGGGTGGGGGCCAAGGCGACGATGCTGGTGCCAGCATCGTCGCAACTAACCCGGCCCATGGCTCAGTGCCTACCGCAAATACCTTCGAAGGCCGCCGACTCCACCGCGGGTTGCGAGATGGCGATGCCACGGGCGACGTGTGTGTCATGAAGAACGTCGCAAACTCCGTTATCACAGCCAGCCCGATGCGAGTGATGAGCATGAGCGGCAGCCCGCCTGCTACCAGCAGCCATCCTGCCAAAATCAGTCCGGTGGCGTCGCCAGCGTCCTCACCCACGTCGATAAGGCTCATGGTTCGGGCTCGCTTGCTGCGGTCGAACGCCGAAACCTCGGCCATGATCGAGCCCCAGGCCGGTCGAAACGCCGCTTTGCCTACATCATCCATCGCTCGCCCGACGCCGACCAATGCGGGGGCATGCACCAACAAGAACACCAACGACGAGCAGGTGTTGGCAACGGCTCGCACCATCAGCACGACATTACGGTTGACGTTGTCGGCCAGCCAACCGAACACGGGTCCTGAGACCAAGATGACAGCGGTCGAAGCCAGCATCACCAAGCCGATCTCGGCCGGTGTCATGTGGAAGTACTGCGTGGCGATCACAGGGAATAGGCCGAGCATCCCGGCGGTGAGCCCGAACAAGAAACCGAGGCCGCTGAACCCGAGCACTCGCCGTCGCATCTTGCGTGGATCGAGTGACGGCATTGGAAGATCGTCGTCGTCGCCCACAGAAACCCTGTTTGCGGTCGACATCGCGGTCTGGCCGACCCCTGGCGGTAAGCCCCGGAGAACTGCGACAAGGGGCAGAATCGACAGTGCGAAGCCGACCGCGAAAACCAGTGGGTAGTTGGCTGCCGTGACGCTGAGAAGAACACCGGCCGCGGCACGTCCGAGGGAACTCGCAGTGTTCTTTGCCGTGTGATACCAGGCAAACGCGGTGGCCACCTTCTTCTTTCCACCAGCGTCGGCGATCAACGCGTTCAGGGCCGGGTCACGCCATGCCTGAGTGAACCCGTAAAAGAGCCGGATCACGAAAAGCTGCCAGGGAAGTCTCGCCACAATGAAGGCCAACGGCACAATGCTGCGCAAACAGATGGCCCACAACAGACTGCGGCGAGCTCCGAGGCGATCAGTGACCGCGCCCATGATCGGCTTGAGCACCAACTGGATGAGGATGTTCACCGACGTGATGATTCCGATGACCTTGATGTCGATCTTCAACTGCAGTGCGTAGAGCGGCATTGCCAGGTTCACCAGACCGAAACTGAGGCGCGACAGGAAGCCTTCTACCGTGAGGGCAACGATTGCCCGGTTGCCGCGTTGGTGCTTCATGTCTGCGCTGCCATGACCAAGCGCGGAAGTGGCGGCACGCACAGGTCGATGACCCCGGTCGCGTAGGTCAGGACGTAGGCGCAGAGCCGTTCTGCCGCATCGGGAACACCCTTGTAGCCCGGGAAGTGGTTCACGTCGATCACTATCGGCCCGTTCTCAGTCTCGACTACGTCGATACCGTAGAGCCCGAGACCGAAGGCGGCGCCGCAGCGCCGAGCCACCTCGACAACTTCGGGGGTCAATGTCACTGACGCACCTGCCCGGCCATGGCTGGCGGGATCAAAGGTCTTGCGAACACCAAAGACGTCGCCGCCGATCACGTAGACCTTCAAGTCGTCCGCCCCTGCCACCCGCTCCTGAACGAGAATCGGCGTGTCGGTGGCCGGCAGACTCAGCAACTGCTCGGCGTCGGTGAGGAACTGCACGCCGGTGCCGTGGTAGCCGTTGTATGGCTTCACGACTAGCGGCCCGCTTCCCACAATCGGCCTGAGGCGCGCTGGTTCGGCACTTGTCCACGTGCGCGGCGTACCGATGCCAAAGGCTGCCAGTCGGAAGGAGGCCACGACCTTGTCCTGAGCCAGCTGGCAGCTTCGGGCAGGGTTCAAGATGTTCGCTCCCTGGGCGTCGAGCACGCCAGCCAAGCTCAGTGCGGCGGGCGCCTGCGACTTGAGGAAGTAGAGGTCGTGCTCCACGCGTACGGCGCAGGGTTCGTAGGCGTGCTCTTCACCAATGCTCCACGAGACGGAGCATCCGGCCCGGGTCAGGCGATCGAACAGCTCGGCCATTACCGGACTCATCACATCCTCGAGGCGAGGCATCAACAGCGCGTGAATCTTCATGGGTACTGCCCTACGCCCACAACTGCTGATCGATGCTGAGCAGCGCACTGCGCGGTCGCCCACCACTTGTGAGGCGCAGCCAACTTTCTGTGACCGCGCGCACCAGGAAGCCATCCTTGGGTAGACCGCACTGGCTCACTAGGGCGTTGGACACACCATCGCGGTCGACACAGTGCTGAAGCGAACTCGCCGACGGGTCGCCGCCGACCGCATGGAAACACAGGGCAGCAGCTGCCGCGAGCACGAGTCCCCGTGGAGCCACGCCAGCGCGTCCGGCCAGAGCGGCAGCGCCGAAGAGCCGGTCATCGGATGCCAACTTGCGGCGGGGGTCTCGGCCCACCCTGGCCACAGGATCTTTGAGCGAGGCGTTGGCAAAGCGATCCAGGATTGCCTCGAGCGCACGCTCGGCGCGTACCGGTTCGAGCGCATGACTGCTGTTTGGCTGACCGGGCAGACCCGCGTACGCAGCGAACGAGGCGCCGTGACGGGTCGCAATACCCTGCTGACCTTCGCGCATGGCCTCGAGTACGGCACGACGGATCTCGACGTCTCGAACCGCCGCGTGCACGAACCGGTAGCCCTTGAGCTGGCCGAGGTAGGCCGCCGTGGCGTGTCCGGCACTGAACACAAAGAGCTTGCGATCAACGTACGCGGCGAACTTCGTCACGGCGCGGAAACCATCGGCGCTCGGTAGAGGGCCGAGCAGCGCACTTGCGTCGATGATCACGTCGCGCACCGGCTCGCCCGTGACCGTCAAGACACCGTCGAGCCCGTCCAATTCCACCTGACTGACTGCGCGGGAAACCAGTGCACCTGCGCACCCCACACGCGTCCGCAGAGTGCCATCGGGGTCGTTAGCGTTCAGGGCGGCCCGAAGAACGTCACCGGGTGAGGCGTGGTTCTCGAAGGTGAGGATGTCGATCGGGCGATCGCGGCACCGAAGTGGGGCCGCAAGCAACGCGGCGACGGCGGCCAGGTTGCCGGCGCCCACCGAGGTCACAATGAGATCGGCGGCCATCACGGCGGCGGCGAAGGCCGCATCGTGGACGTCGATCGCATCGACACCATCGATCTCACGGTCTTCGGCGCCGAAATTCGACACAAGCCGCAACCGGTAACTTCGGTGCCGGTTGAGGGCAGCCACGATGTCAGGATTTCGACCGGCAAACGTCACGGACCAGCCTGCATCGTGCAGGAGTTCGCCGGCCACGCCGAGAGCGATTCGACCGGTACCGATGACAAGAGCCCGCCCGCTCACACCGTCACCGCCACGGGGGGGCCAGAGATGCATTCGCCATTCACGGCCTTCACAGCGGCTTCGTAAATATAGTCGGCGAGACGCAACGCTGCGTCGGGCACACCCTTGAAGCCAGGGAAACTCGACATGTCGACCACCCACGGCACGCCGTCGCTCATGACGATATCGACCCCGAACAGGTCGATTCCCATGGCCCGCCCACAAGCGAATGCCAACTCGCGCATCTCGTCATCGAGAGTAAACGGCTCACCGAGTTTGTCACCGTATGAACGCACCGGCCAGGTCCGTTTTACACCGAATAGTTGCCCACCGATGCAGTAGATCTTGCGATCGCGCCCGTCGACCGGGTGGTAGCGCATGGCGAATAGTGGGCCGTCGTGGCCGGTCACACCAATGAGATCGTCGGCATCCCAGAGCACGCGGATGCCCTGACCCTCGGACCCGGTGTACGGCTTCAGGATCAGAGGTCCATTGTCGAGCACCGGCGCTAGTTGCTCGGCTTCCATCGTGACGAAGGTCTCAGGAACGCGTACCCCGGCCGCAAGCAGCATCTGGGTCGAAATGATCTTATTGCGCAACATCGACGCCACCGGGTAAGGCGCCAGCGTGGCCGCGCCTGCCGCATGCAGCGCGCCAGCCAGGCTTAGGGCGAGATCACTGTTTGAGCGAAGCACATACAGGTCGTGCTGCGGGCGTACCTCACCGAGGTTGACAACCTCGTCATCGGGGTAGAGCAGATCGACGTGGGCGCCCCACTCGGCGAGAAGATTGATCACCTCAGGCATGATCGGGCTGAGCCTGGTGGGCGGATGTCGCCTCATCAAAAACGCGATTCTCATGAGTGCGCCTCCATTGTCAAGATCCGGGCCCGAGACAGCACGTACTCGGCCAAAAAATCGTCCACTCCGTGCAGGCCGCTGTAGTTCGGGAAATCGTTGATCTCGATGACCAGCAGCCCTGCGGGTGTGTCGATGCAGTCGACGCCGAACAGATCGAGCCCGACGGCCAAGGCACACCGACAAGCCAACGACGCGTGTTGGGATGTCGTGGCCATCGGGGTCGGACCCGTCAGAAGGTCCGGGCGCAGCGGTGAGGGCTTACGCACCGCCCAGACCTGTTGGCCGATGCCGTAGAGCTTGAGATCGAAGCCATCGTTGGGGACATAGCGCTG
>JAYTWP010000051.1:0-3522 GCA_043743395.1 Actinomycetota bacterium
ATAGCGGATCACGAACGCGTCACGCAGCCCGTAGTAGTCGACGTAGGGCCAGACGGTGCGCAACTGTGGCCAGAGTCGCACGCCAATGTCTTCTTGCACGCGCTCGAATAGTCGTGGGCTCAACACGGCAAGGCTCACTTCGTGGCCCGGCACGGGGTCGCCGGGTTGAGGCTCGAATGCGCCAACCGCTTCGGCAGCGCGGATGATTGCCGAGCAGAACTGTGGCGTCCAGAAGGACCCGGCCAAAATGTTGGCCGCGATTGGAGCGAGCGCGACCGAATCGTCGATTGCATCGACATAACCGAGCACTCGCTGGAGATCGTCGATGCCGCTCATGGCACCGATCGTTGCAGATCGAGGGGAAGTACCCACGGTTCTCGTGGCAATGCATGGATATCGAAACGCGCGATCAGCTCGTTCGCCCGCACAGGCTCGTCTTCGGACGCGAGCCCCAAGCTGGACGCCAGGATCGCAAGCACTCGTGACGTACCGATGCCGTGTCGCTGGAGTTGGGGCAAGGTCACCGCTCCGTGTCGTTTTGCGAGACGCACGCCGTCGGCGCCAAGCACAAGTGGAACATGGCGATAACGGGGCGTTGGTAGGCCGAGGAGTCGTTGCAGCAGAACTTGGCGCGGCGCGGAAGACAACAGATCATCACCGCGTACGACCTCGACCACGTGTTGCGCGGCATCATCGACGACGACAGCAAGGTTGTACGCCGGTACACCATCGTTGCGACGCAGGACGACGTCGTCGACAACGGCGCCATAACTCCCGCGGATCTCATCGAACACCTCGACGCGCTGATCGTGCGCCATCAACCGCAGCGCGATCGGCCGGCCATCGAGTTCATAACGTCTGCGTTGCTGCTGAGTGAGGTTCCTGCATGTACCGGGATACGCACCATCGGTGGTCTCGATCCCGTGCGGCGCGCTCGCCGCTTCGCGAATCTCGCGGCGCGTGCAATAACACTTGTAGGTTCGACCTTGCTGCGTCAGTTCTGTGATTGCGGTGTGATACGACTCAAAGCGCTCACTCTGGCGCACGACCTCGCCATCGAAATCAAGGCCAAGCGCCGTCAGGGCGTCGAGTTGAAGTTGCTCGTACGTTACAGACGATGTCACCCGGTCGAGATCCTCCATGCGCACGAGGAAGTCGAGGCCCTGAGAGCGAGCCGACAACCACGCCACGAGCGCCGTGCGCACGTTGCCCAGGTGCAGCTCACCAGTGGGAGACGGCGCAAATCGGCCTGCGGAGGCACTCATCCGAAGAAGTGTGCCAAGAAACTCGACACTCGACCAATTGTCCAGTATGTTTTACGCTACGTAGTCATATTGACGCACCGAGTAGGAATCATGAACACTTCGGCGGGAGAAGACATGCTGGTGGACGAGGCACCGCCACTGCGCGTGTCGGAAACCTCATTGTCGCAGGCGGCCAAGCTCCTCCTCCCGAGCAACTTGGCGGTCCTGCCCTCATTCGTCGCAATGAGCCTCGCAATGCGGAGCCAAATCTCGGCAAGCCGAATCGCGTTCTGGCTCCTGATCGGCGTTGTCACCGAGTTACTCGCGCTGATCACGCTCTGGTCGTATCGGCGAGAACGTACGAATGGGCGTACGGGCCTTCGTTCGCTCCCTCTGATTCGTTTCTCCACCGCCACCGTCGGCGCCGCGTGGGGAAGTTCACTGTTCGTACCGAACTCACAAAGCACAGAACTGCTGCTGTACTTCGCCGTGTTCGCTTTTGGTGCAAGTGCATTTGCGATGCTGCTCACTATCGCCCGCACGGACTTGTACCTGGCGTTCGAAGCACCGCTGTTCGTCACCGGTGCAATCGCGCTCGCCTTCAGCCACGACCGTCAACTCTTCAGCATCGGCATTTTGGCGCTCGGATATCTGGTCTTCGCCACCGGTATCCACCGCATCGCGAATCGCGGCGCGATGGACGCAATTTCACTCGAATGGCGCACCGACGCGCTGATGTCAATATTGGCAAGCGAACATCAGTTGCTCCTCAGTGCGAACAACGCGTTTGCGGGGCTCAACTCACAACTCAGTCACCAGGCGACACACGACCCACTCACCGGACTTTTCAATCGTCGCGGAGCAATTGACGCACTCGACCGAGCGCTCGCCGAGGCAACCGACTCGTCACCCGTGGGTCTGCTGTACCTCGACCTCGATCGGTTCAAGCACATCAATGATTCGTTGGGCCATCGTGGTGGCGATCAGTTCCTGGCTGCGATCGCCGATCGATTGGCACGCAGCATCGATCCCGGGGCAACAGCGGGACGCATCGGCGGAGACGAGTTCATCGCCGTGCTACCAGGCTGCGACATCGGTGCCAGCATGGCAATTGCCGGACGTATCACCTCAACGCTTGGTCAGCCCGTCCATGCCGAAGGGCGAGAAGTGCCTTCGTCGGTCAGCATCGGCGTTGCCGTCGGACCGCTGCACGGCACCGGAGCGAGCGAACTGCTGCGCTACGCCAACGCCGCCCTCCATCGTGCAAAAGGGGCCGGCCGCAATCGCGTCGAGGTGTTCGATGGTTCGGTCAGGACGGAACTGAATAGTCGGGTCGACACCGAACAAGCGCTGCGCCGCGCGCTTGATGACGGTGACATCGTGCCGTTCTTCCAGCCCGAAATCGATGCCACCACGGGTCGAGTCGTCGGCGCCGAACTCCTCGCGCGATGGTTGCGTCGAGATGGCGTCGTCGTTCCGGCCGCAGAGTTCTTGCAGTTGGCCGCTCAAGCCGGCCTGCTCGAACGTATGACCGACAGCGTCATGCAACAGGCGCGTCCGCTGATCCGCCGACTCAGCACACTTGGCCTGCCCGACGGGTTTCGCTTTCGGGTGAACCTGCCGCCTCGGGCCACCGAGCGCTCGTGGCAGGAGAATCCACTCGATGGTCTCGTCAGTGGCGTTGACCCGACATTGCTCACGGTCGACGTCACCGAGACAGCCGTCATCGATGACCTCCATGCGGCAGCTGCCAATCTCGCATCGCTGCGTGTCCGCGGAGTGCGTGTGTGCCTCGACGACTTTGCACGCGGCGTATCGTCACTCAGTCTCCTTCGCAGACTGCCTCTCGACGAGGTACGCATCGACCGCACATCTATCGACACCATCACGGCGCACCCGCACGATCGCGCGATCGTGCGTTCCATCATCAGCCTCGTGCGCGAGATTGGCCTCACAGCAACGGCAGACGGCGTCGAAACTGGCGCTCAGGCCGATGTCCTGATCGCGTTGGGTTGTATTCGCCACCAAGGGCACTTGTACTCGCGTGCCCTTCCGGCATCGGAGTTCGACAGCTACCTCAGCGCCTCGATGGCCGACGACCTCGCCCAGCGCGCACTGCTCACCAAGCAAGCCTCCGACGACTACAGCCAGTGGCCACCGAGCGCTCTGCAATAGGCTCGCTCGAAGACGGACTTTCACCCGTCGCGCCGAACGAGCAAAGAGACCCAATGATCTGTCCACGGTGTGGCGTCAGCTGTGAATCAGACCAGACCATCTG
>JAYTWP010000052.1:0-2807 GCA_043743395.1 Actinomycetota bacterium
AAGACCCCGGTGAAGTCACTGTCGGGCGGGCAACGTCAATCGGTGGCCATCGCCCGCGCCGTGCACTTCAACGCCAAGATCGTCATCATGGACGAGCCCACGGCGGCGCTCGGCCCGGCCGAGACGGCACAAGTGCGCGATCTCATCACGCAACTCAAGGCCGAGGGCATCGGCATCTTTCTCATCAGCCACGACATCCACGATGTCTTCGATCTCGCCGACCGGATCTGCGTCATGCTCCAAGGCAAGTTGGTCGGCACGGTCAACAAGAACGATGTCACCAAGGACGACGTGTTGGCGATGATCATCGCCGGTCGGCGACCGGGCGAATCGTCCGATCGTGGGCCTCGGCTCTCCGACGTCAGCGCTTCGCAACCCGAGTAAGTCGGCGATAGTCGCAGCAACTTTATGATCACCGCCGTAGTTTGACGCGCCGCATTCACGGGTAGGTATCAGCGAGTCGAACACGAAAGAGGACTTGATGTCGAGCGAAGAGCTGCACGCGCCACGAGAGCGATTGAGCATGGAGACGTTGGCGACACACGCTGCGATTGTCTCGCTGATGGAGGAGCTGGAGGCGATGGACTGGTATCGCCAGCGCGCCGATGACACCGACGACGTCGAGTTGAAAGCCGTCCTCGTGCACAACATGAACGACGAGATGGAACATGCGGCGATGCTGATCGAGTGGCTACGACGCAACGTGACCGAGTTCGCCACACAGCTCACGAAGTTCCTGAATCGCGAGGGTTCCATCGTGGGACCCGGACCGAGCTGACACTCGTTCAGATTTCGACAGGCATCTCGCCGGGCGAGGCGTCGGGCGGCAGTCCGGCATCGTCACCGCGTCGGTCGATCATCCCTGTCATCACCGCTGCGTCAGAGGCGGACGCCATCGGTCCGAGTCCGAGCACGAGGGTGCCGTGAGCGTCGCAGTTGGGACAGATGGTCGTAGCCGGCGGCGCGGTAGCCGTCGACCACCTCGGTGAGGGTGGTGTTGTCCGACGGGTCGGCGGTGACATGGTTCGGTGCTGTTGGCTTCATGCGCGCTCAGTACCCGATCGCGTGCAGGCCCAAACGGGTCGCACTCAGTCGTGCTGACCGGGCATCACCTCGATTTAGCCGACCAGCCGCGCAGACCCTTGAACGTGCGCTCCTTCATCGTGAGCGTCGGCCGTACCGAGAAGTACTTCGTCATGATCTCATCCGTCAAGTCGCGGCATTATGGATTCGCTGCTCCCGCACGGTGGTCGCTGAGGCGGTCGGCAGGGCTGCGGCCAGGATCGTCGACTGGACCTGTCGGCTTCCCTGCCGACCGCTCAGGGGCGAATGTCCAGTCGGCTCGCTTCGCGAGGAAGGATTCGTCGACCGCTTCCGTCTCGCCTTCGATCGACATGAGTTCGGTGATCAGAACCGGTTCGCGCGGCGTGTGGCCCGGCTGCAGGTGCACCCGAACAGTGTCGCTGAAGTTGGCGAGGATGCTCCCCACCACGAGTTGGTGTTGCGCAGCGAGGTTGCAGCGGGCTCCATCGGTGATTGAATCGAGGAGCTGCTCGACGACAACCAGATCCGCCTCGCCGCCTCCCTGACCGAGCAGTAAGCGCAGCCGCTCGAACACTTGCAGTCCGTCCTGCTTGCAGGCTGTGCACTGACCGCACGACTCGACAGCAAGGAAGCGGGAAACACCGGCGGCGAGGGCAAGAGGATCGGCGCTGTCGTCGACGACGATGAAGCTTGCCGAACCAAGTCCGCTGCCCACGCGCTTCAGGTCCTCGTACGTGATCGGCGTGTCGAGGTCCGCCGCAGTGAGGATGGCGTTGGACACGCCCATCATCACGGCGAGGATTGGTCGCACGGGCGATCCGTCGCTGGGAGGCCTGCACTCGTCGAGCACGTCACGCAGCGGCTCGCCGAGCGCAACCTCGATCACCGTCGGGCGTAGACCGGCGCCGGTGACAGTGCACACAACGGTGCCCGGCGACTCCTGCGTGCCAAGGGAACGGAACCATGCTGCGCCGTTCGCGATGATCGCGGGCACGTTGGCGAGCGTCTCGACGTTGTTCACCAGGGCCGGTGGCGCGGTGCTGCCTGCTTGCTCTGTCGCCATTTGCACCTCACCGGCGAGCCCGCTACCCGAGTTCAGGTCCGAAGGGTCCAGTACGACTTCGATCATCCCACGTCGCCACGGCGGCGCGATCCGCGGAAACGGTGGCCGCCCATCAAGCACCTCGAGCAACGCGGTCTCTTCACCGAACAGGTACTCGGTCGGCCCTTCGACGATCCCGATGACGATCTCGTCGCTCCATCCGGCAAGCTGCACTTCGGCGATCGCAGCGCGCAGCCTGGCGATCTCGGTCATGAATCGCTGCTTCACAGCGATGGTGATGCTGTGCGACCCGACGACGTGAGCGGCGATCAACGCGCCCTCGAGCACGGCGTACGGGTTCGCGCGCAAGATGGCGCGATCCTTGAAGGTGCCGGGCTCGCCCTCGGCAGCGTTGACCACGACGGAAGTTCGCAGCACGGCGGAAGCAAAGCTGGCCATCGTGCGCCACTTGGTCGCTGTCGGGAACCCTGCTCCACCGCGACCGCGCAAGCCCGAAGCCGCTAGCTCGGAGATCACGACATCAGAACTCACCGCACGAGCGGCACGAAGGCCGGCGCCACCGCCCGCCGCAACATAGGAGGCGAGTGAGTCGTACGGCTCAAGTGGGAGGACGCGATGGGCGCTAACGCCGGCGATCGAGGACATGGTGGCTCCGTGACGTGGCGCGCGTTCGATTGGCGAGCACGCGGGTGCTGAGCTA
>JAYTWP010000053.1:0-6923 GCA_043743395.1 Actinomycetota bacterium
CCTTGGCGATTGTCTGGGCACTATCACGGTCGGCGGCATCGCGAAGATCGCGAGCACGACGCATGGAGCCGGCCTGTGACATTGCACCATCGGAAGCCACAAGTGCGAGGCCCTTTGGCAGCAGGTAGTTGCGGGCATGACCGTCGGCGACATCGATGATGTCCCCACGCTTGCCGAGGCCCTTGTTGTCGGCACGAAGAATGACCTTCATCTCAGGCCTCCGTTTCGATCAGTTCGGCGTCATCGGCATCGACGTCACCGATAGCTTCGACCACTTCGTCGACAACACCCTCGGCGACAGCAGCGGCGTCACGGCGTGGGCCGCGCTCGCCATCACGTGGCGGCCGACCTGGGCGGGTGTTGGACACCCGCTTGGTGTACGGCAGCAAAGCCATCTCGCGTGAGTTCTTGATCGCATTGGCGATGTCGCGCTGCTGCTGCACGGTGTTACCCGTGACGCGGCGGTTGCGGATCTTGGAGCGATCGCTGACGAAGCGGGTCAGAAGATTGACGTCTTTGTAATCGACGTAATCGATCTTGTCGGTGACAAGAACGCTGGTCTTCTTCTTGAACTTCTTGGGATTGGTCTCTTTAGGCGCTCTGGCCTTGTTCTTCTTGCTGGTCATGTCTTATCCAATTTTCTCGAAATACTCAGAACGGTTCTTCATCGCCGTACACGGGATCGGGGGCGTTACGGCCGCCGCCAGCAGTGCCACCGGGGTTGCCACCACCTTGATAGCCGCCGCCTTGGCCACCGGCATCGCTGCGCGACACCTTTTCGACCTGAGCTGTGGCCCAACGCAGGCTGGGTCCGATTTCGTCGGCGACGATCTCGACAACGCTACGCTTTTCGCCTTGCTGTGTCTCGTACGAACGCTGTTGCAAGCGGCCAGTGACGATGACCCGCATCCCCTTGGTGAGCGACGCCGCGGCGTTCTCGCCGAGTGACGACCACGCTGTGACGTTGAAGAAGGAAGCTTCCTCGACCCACTCGTTGTTCTTTTGGTAGCGGTAGTTGACGGCGACGCCAAGCGTTGCGACACCGCGGCCACCTGTGGTGAACCGCAATTCTGGATCGCGGGTCAAGGTGCCGGTGATGGTGACGGTGCTATCTGCCATGGTGTTTCCCCTAAAAGGTACGGCGGCCGGATCAGGCCGCGGTGCCGACCATGCCGCGGCGCTCGGCCTCGGTATCTGGCAGGCGGAGGAGCTTGTGACGGACGACTTCGTCCGCAAGACGGAGCTGACGCTCGAAATCGTCGAGCGCCCCACCGGGCGCCAAGAGGTTGAACACGGCGTAATAACCGCTCTCCTTCTTGTTGATCGGGTAGGCGAACTGGCGCCGACCCCACCAATCGGGTTTCCCGTGAACGGAACCGCCTGCCTTGGTGACGCTGTCGGTAACCGACTTCACCCAAGCCTGAGCGGCCGTATCGTCGAGATCACCATTGAGGATGATCATGAATTCGTAAGCACGCAACATGCGTGTGGAACCTCCCTTCGGACCCGAACGCGCCTAAAGCGTGCGGGGCCCCGCAATGGGGCAGGGTGAATATGACCGTGTGAGTGTAGCGGCGGACTGAGCAGCATGTTCACAGAGTGACAGATCGGTATGACAGAGATTCCCGCCTGCCGGGAGCCACCACGGGTGGGCCTATGCGAGGTGTTGCTCCAGCGATGGTGTGCTCAGGGTGATGTCGTCGTGTGTGATCAAAAAGCCTGCGTAATCGGGGTGGCGCTCGTGCAGCCACGTGAGCCCGGGGATGCCCATCACGAACACGGCCGTTGCGTAAGCATCGGCAAACGTGAGGTCGGGACCAACGATGGTGACGCTGGCGACCTCGGTGATCGGGTCCCCCGTAGTGGGATCGATGATATGAGCGCCGCGCTCATAGGTCGCCGATGTCGCGACCGCAAGACGTCCGGATCCAACGATGACCGACGCACTGAGATCAGCATGGTCAGGGTGTCGAACGCCGATGCGCCACGGTTCGCCAAGGCTTGCCTGACCACGTATGGCAATATCGCCACCGGCGTTGATACAGAAGTTCTGTGCACCACGCGCCGTCAACATCTCTGCGGCGCGCTCGATCGACCAACCTTTGACAAGGCCGGAAGGGTCGAACAGGCTGCCGTTCGGCGCCGGCACGGCAAGCACGTCGAATGCACCGTTGGTGTCTGCATTCACGTCCTCGCACATCGCGAGCACACCGAGCACCTCGTCACTCATGTCATCGAGCGTCAGTTCGCCGGTACCAAGCCGGCTGATCGGGCTCTCGAATCGGTAGGTACTGAAAGTCTCATCGACGTGATGAAGCCACGCCACGACCTCGTCGATCGCCTCGCGTTCGATTTCGCCGCGGACGTCGATGGACACTGCCATTCCCATCACGTATTCGAGATGGTGCAAGCCAACGATGGTGGTCATCAGATCAGCCCGCCGTCTGCGCCCGAGCGAGGTCGATCGCCGACTGCAAGGACTTCTTGTAGCTATTGCTCGTATAGGTCGCGCCTGACACCGTGTCGATTTTCGCACTCTGCGCTTGCAACGCCTCACTGCGCAGCATGGGTGCTGCGTAGTCGTTGATCTGCTGGCTCTGGCCATTGTCATAGGGGACCTGCAAGGCCCTGACATCGATCACCTTTCCGCCGCCGACCGTGATCTGAACCTGCACCGGACCCCACCTGTTGTTTGAGGTCTGTCCGGCGTAGGTGCCATCCTTGAGTGCGTTCGTGGTCGCGCCGGCCGTTACGGCCGCAGCGGGCGAGATACCAGCAGTTGCGATTGCGTCCACCGTTGCGGCCGACGCTGGCGTGCTCCCTGCGACGCTCGGAATAGCGACATTCACAACGCCAGCGGAGACTGCGTTGGCGGTGGTTGCCGCTCGGGCAGCCACCGCGGCAACATCGAGCTGATAGAAGTACGCACTGAGGCCGATGGTTGTGCTGACGCTCATGGCCAACGCTGCGACACGGCTCTTCTTTGCCGCGTGACGACGCCTCGCCCTGCCGGTGGCGAGTGTGGTGGCGCTCGATGCCGAGCCGTTGGTACGGGCAGTCGGTACCACGGCGGCACGCCGATTTGCGAGCCGAGCGAGACGTTCCTGCATCGCCACGTCAACAGCGGCGGCTGGGGTTGGAGCGAGGGCTCGCCAGCGATCTTCCATGGGGACAGTCAGCACTTCGCGGGTAAGAGCCGATCAAGACGTCCGTGAGAGCCGTACCAGAACTGACCAGTGGGCTCAGTGCGCTGTTGAGCGGCCGAACAGGACAACCGATACCCGGATCACCAGCGGGTACGCCGCTGCGCCAGCGAGCAGCACCAGCAGACCCTTGAACCACGCTGTCGAGGCATCGCTACCCATCTGGTAAGCGTGCATGCAAGCAAACAGCGTGGCGGGCACCGAGAAGAGATGGATGGCACGCCACACCGGTCGCTTGAAAAGCTTCTTCGGCCACGACGTGAAGACCACGACGAGCAATCCGTAGAACGCAACGACACCCCACGAAAGCGCTCCGCTCCGGTTGTTGCCCGTTCCGGGGATGAACACCTGCTTGAGCCCGATCGCCAGATCTGAGTCGGCGAAGGCTGCCACGACATGAATGCCGGTAAAAATGACGGCGAGTCCACCCAACCAGTTGTGCAGGTCGAGCCACCACGCCGGGTGCAGACGTTTGCCGGTCTCACGCGCCGAGAACAGCAAGCCCCACGACAGCGAAGCAACCATCAGCACCATGGCTACGATGCCGGAGGATCGCGAGAGGTACCACAGCCACTGATTCATCGACGGCTCTCCAGACTCATTTCGGCAACAGTACCCGAGCAGCCGGTCGCCCCATATTTGTTGGCGGTGGGAGTTCGGCGAGAGCGGCTATGACACAATCGAGATTCGACATGGCACCGCCGACCACCGAAGCGCTTCATCACTATCTGCTCGCGCACTACGCCCTGACCGGCACTCTCGAACCCCTGCCTGGTGAGCTCGACGCGAACTTCAAGGTCGTCGGTGACGACGGACACACGTACCTGCTCCGCCTCCATGCCCCCGATGCGCTGAACGACGAGGTGGAGTTACAGACCGACGTCTTGCCTTTCTTGGAGCAGGCGGATGCGTTCTTGCCTGTGCAGCGCGTCGTGCCGAGTGTGAGTGGCGAGATGCTCCCCGTCGTCATCACCGCGGCCGGCGGCCGGTGCCAACTGCGCCTCACCACCTGGCTCGACGGCGACGTGTGGGCCACGTCGGTGTCAGCCCATCGAAAGCAGCGAGAAGCCTCGGCGGCGTCACTCGGCCGGCTGCTTGCCCGGCTGGACAAAGCACTCGAGCACTTCCAACATCGGGCGGCAAACAGGGAGCATCGCTGGGACCTCGCCCGTGCAGGTGAGCACCTGGCATTCGTGCCCCTTATCGATGATCCTGCGAAGCGCGACATCGTCAGCAAGGTGTTGCAGCGGTTCGTCGATGAGATTCAACCTCGCCTTGCGGGCCGACCGCTTCAGGTGATCCACAATGACGCCAACGATTACAACGTGCTTCTCGGAGCTGACGGTTCAGTGACTGGCCTCATCGACTTCGGTGACTGTGTGCGTAGTTGGCGGATCAATGAGGTCGCCGTCGCGTGTGCCTACGCGATGATCGGCGCACCCGACGCCATCGGCTACGTGCTACCACTGATCGCTGCGTATCACGATGAGAACCCCATCGATGAGACGGAAGCCGAACTTTTGCTCGACCTCATCCTCACCCGCTATGCAATGAGTATCTGCATGGCCGCCGCGCAGATCCGGGACGATCCGTCGAACACATACTTGCTCATCAGCCAGAACGATGTCTGGGAGCGTTTGCAGCACTTGCTGGCGCAGAATCGTCAGATCGCGATCATGCGAGTTCGCGCCGCGTGCCGTTACGAGGCGTCGCCCACACGACCACACATCGAACGCTGGCTACAACGCAATGGCCACCGATGTGGTCCGGTGTTCCGACGTGAACTCACCAGCGAAAACCTACGGGTTCTGGATCTCACCGAGCCAGACGAAGCTGTCGCGACGGGTGCGCTGAAGGACCTCTCCAATGACCCCGACTCCGCTCACGTCATTGCCGTCGGCCGTTATGGCGAAGAGCGATCGATGTATCGAACAACGGCGTTCGAGACGGCCGACCCCGCCGAGAGACGCACGATTCACATCGGTATCGACCTCTTCGCGCCGGCGGGCGAAGACGTGCTTGCGCCATACGACGCTGTCGTCGTCGATGTCGGAGTCGAGACCGTGCCGCTCGGTTTCGGTGGCATTGTGGTGCTCCAACACGAGACAGACGACGGCGTACCGTTTTTCACGCTGTACGGGCATCTCTCACCCGCAAGCTTGGACGCACTCAAGATCGGACAAGGCGTGGGCCGCGGCGACGTGATCGCACGACTCGGGCGTCCAGATGAGAATGGCGGATGGGCGCCGCATCTTCACTTCCAAGTGATGAGCTCGCTGTGCGGGTGGAGTGCAACCGAGATCATCGGCGTTGTCGCGCGCAGCCAGTGGGACGTGTGGGCAAGCGTATTCCCAAATCCCAATCTGGTGTTGGGCCTGCCGGTGGACTGCAGCGTCGTGGTGGAACGCGACGCAGCTTGGTTGCAACGCGAGCGCCGGTACGTGCTCGGCCGCTCGCTGAGCCTTGCCTACGAGGCGCCACTCAAGATCGTGCGCGGCGACGGCGTGCACCTCGTCGATGAGCACGGCGATCGTTACCTCGACATGGTGAACAACGTGTGCCATGTTGGTCATTGTCATCCGCGGGTGGTGGCCGCAAGTCAGCGTCAAATGTCGACGCTGAACACCAACTCGCGATACCTGCACGACAACCTCGTCGAGTACTCGCGTCGACTCACGGCAACGCTGCCCCCCGAACTCTCTGTTGTGTTCATGGTCAACTCGGGCAGCGAGGCCAACGACCTCGCGCTTCGACTCGCCCGCACCTACACGCACAACCGTGACGTGATCACCGTCGATCACGTGTACCACGGCAACCTCACATCGATCGTGGAGATCAGTCCGTACAAGTTTGATGGGCCGGGCGGGCAGGGGCGCCCAGATCATGTGCACGTCGCCGAGATGCCCGACCTCTATCGAGGCCGGTGGCGTTACGGCGCCCCCGAGGCGGGCGCTCACTATGCGAACAGCGTCGCCGACCTCACGCAGCAAATGCTTGCGGCTGATCGCCCACCATCAGCGTTGTTCAGCGAAGGGATCCTCGGCACCGGTGGAATGCTCAGGTTGCCCGACGGCTACCTGCAACACGCCTACGCACACGTACGCGCCGCTGGCGGAGTGTGTGTTGCCGACGAGGTGCAGATCGGTTTCGGTCGTGTGGGCTCACACATGTGGGCATTCGAGACGCAAGGCGTAGTGCCCGACATCGTCACGATGGGAAAGCCGATCGGCAATGGTCATCCGATGGCTGCGGTAGTGACCCGACCTGAGATCGCCGCTGCTTTCGCGAATGGCATGGAGTACTTCAGCACGTTCGGCGGCAACCCAGTGTCAGCGGCGATCGGGCTGGCCGTACTCGATGTCATCCGTGACGAACGACTGATGCACAACGCGGCGACCGTCGGCGAACAGATGATGATCGGCTTGCGCGAACTCGCGACACGGCACTCCGTCATCGGCGATGTGCGCGGCCTGGGACTGTTCATCGGCGTTGAGTTGGTGCGTGATCGCGAAACATTGGAGCCCGCTGACGCAGAGCTATCCGCGATCGTTGAGTACATGAAGTCACAACACATCTTGCTGAGCACCGAGGGTCCGAATCACAACGTGTTGAAGATGAAGCCACCAATCGTGTTCTCGGCTGCCGACTGCACGCTATTTCTCGAAACCTTCGACGCGGCGCTCAGCCTGCACGGCTGAGTCACTGCGTCTGAATCACTGC
>JAYTWP010000054.1:0-2309 GCA_043743395.1 Actinomycetota bacterium
TGCGATCAGCTCAGCGTCAGCCCTCATTCGACCCTCAGCGTTCGTGCGGTCGGCGCACGTGCAGCGCGATACGCCGGGATGAGCGACACCAATGCGTCGACGACAATCACGGCGCCGGCAAGCAAAGCGACGCTCAGTACCGGCACCGATGTTTCGACAGCGACACCCAGGTCCTGGGCAACTGCGCGCCACACGAGTCGTCCGACAACGACACCGCACGGGATACCGACAAGCAAACCAAGCAGCGAGACAATGAAGGATTGGGTGAGGACAATGCCGCGAACGCCAGCTCGATCGAGCCCAGTGGCGCGCAGGATGGCGATGTCGTGGCGTCGGCGACGAACCGCGCCGACCAGCAGCGACGCAGTGGCCATGACGGCCAGCAGGCCGAGATAGAGCGCAAGAAACCACGGCAGTGGACCCACTTCGTCGAGACGGCCGAATTCGTCGGGTCGGTCGCCCTTGGCGATGTTGGCAACCTCCTGCGCACTGACCCCCGACTCGTTTGCCGCGGCGAGCTTGCTCATTAGTCCAGTGTCGAGCACGCCCGGCTTGAGCCGGAACACATCGGTTCCGAACCCGTTGTCCTGAGCAGGATCGGACACACGCACAAGAGTGGCCATCTCCACCGACGCGCCTTCGTTCAACACCGGTACATCGCTGATACCGCTGAACATTCCTTGTCCGACCACATTGACAGTCTCGTGACCGAGCGATCCGGTGAGCGTAACCGTGTCACCGATTTCGACGCCAAGGTCAACCATCGTCGCTGCGCCGAGAGCAATCTCGCCCGGACCAGGTCGGCGGCCCCGCGCAACGGGAATCATCGATTGCCCGACGAGCGCCTCGAATCCTCGTACTTCGGTCGGGCGATTATTGATCTGGATGGTGACGACGTGCACACGACTTCTGGCGGTGATGTCGCTGGCGTGCAGCAGTTGATCGGCTGCGTCTGGCGACGAGGTGGTGTCCCAGGTTCGCCCCCATGCCGCCGGGGTGTGATCGAGCCGCGACAGGCTTGAGGTGTATGTCAACACGGCGACCAACCCCATCACGCCCAATGAGACCCCAGCAATTGCCGATCGAGCAGTGGTTGCGTCTCCTTTGATGCCCTGTTCGAAGACGAATCGGGTACCGGTCACTGCGGGCACAGGAACATCGGCGCGGGCCAGCCGAGCAACGACGAGCGACGACCTTCGCGGATCCCTTGACCGGTCGCGCTTTCGGTCGGACCACCGCGCTGCGGCCAACGCAAGCACCACGACGCCAGCGCCGATCAGCACCGTGCCGACGCCGATGACTCGACCGTTCAGTTCGATACCCGGATCGGGCTCGGCCCGACTGCCGAGCCCGAACGGAAACAGCGATGACATCAACACCGCACCAAGGGCGGCCGTCGCGAGTCCGATCACGCTCCCGGGTGCAGCAGTCAACGTCAGCATTCGGCGGCGACTCTTCCGGTCGACACCGAGACCAGCCAGCACGGACCATTCTGTCCGGTCGCTCGCCATGCTGCGGCCCATGAGCAAGCCCACTGCGACGGTGGCACTGAGCGCGCTGATCGCTGCGAGCAGGCGTAGCCCCCGTGCAACGAATGCCAACGTGCTTGAAGGCGACCCGATGGAGCTCGCCGATTCGAAATGCGCGCCGGTGATTCCTGTGGAGGAAAAAGCCTTGGTGAATTCGTCGACGGCGGCCGCTCCACCGACAAGGTCGACGCCCAGGAACTCACCCCAGGCACCGATCCGGGCGCCGTAACGGGGAAGAAAAGTTGCGGGCAGAACAGTAACGGCGGCGATGTTGCGGTTGGTAGCAACAGTCGTCGGGGTCCTTTCGATGCCGACCACCCTCAAGTCGATCTTCGGACCATCTGGGTGCTCGAACCAACTGTTGTCGCCGGTTGCTTTGTACTTATCGACAAGCGCCTGACTAAACGCATCCATTGTCAGCGTGTCGCCAAGTCGTAGTCCGAGCAAACCGGCGCGCTGCTCGGTCAGGCTCACCTCGTCCGCAGCTCGAGGAGCACGACCCTGCACATAACGCGGTACGGCGACGTCACGGCCATACTCGGGGCCCATTGCAGCAACAAACGGTAAATAGTCCGTCGTGCCAGCCGGTGTCATGGCCATCGACCGAACGTGGGCGATGCCGCGCACATTGGGAAGGGCGGCGACAGCGGCGAATTGCGAGGGAGTGACTGCGTCGACGCCCGAACCAATGTTGACCAGCACGTCCGGTTGGCGATAAGCCTCTGTGAACCTCGCGTAGGAAGTCTCGGTGCGTTGCGCTCCGGCGATTGTTGCCATCAC
>JAYTWP010000055.1:0-6937 GCA_043743395.1 Actinomycetota bacterium
CGCCACAAACGGAGTCGGATGCGTCGCCGATCCTGGTGCAGCGTCATCGACCTGGTTCGTGTCCGCTGACGGCCACTACAACCCGACCACTCAGACCCACTCGCATCACGTCGGCGACATGCCCGTCGTCTACGTCAACGGTGACGGCACGGTCGAAACCCGCTTCCGAATCGACAAGATCGTGCCCGGCGATCTCGTCGGCAAGGTCGTCATCCTGCATGCCGGGGCCGACAACTACGCGAATATCCCCCTCGGTACCGGACCAACCCAATACACAGCGAACTCGCCTGACGCAACGACGGCGACCGCCAAGACCGGCAACGCTGGTGACCGCATCGCCTGCGGAGTGATCGAGACACGGTGAGCACCCTGGAACGCGCAGGAGAGGACGATTCGCGGCGGCCGCCGGTGGAACGCGTCGCGCTCGGCCTGATCGCGGTGTTCATGCTTCCCGCCGCGCTCCAGGCTGCGTTCACACCACGATCGTTCTTCGACGACTTCCCACTCGGACGAAGCTGGATCGCACACCGCGGCGACGCGTACAACGAACATCTTGTCCGAGACGTCGGTGCGCTGTTCATCGCGCTGATCATCGTCACTGGTTGGACGGTGTTTCGAAACCAGTCCGGCCGAGGGGTCGCAATAGCGTGGCTTGTCCAAGGAGTGCTCCACCTCACCTTCCACGCCCGACATCTCGACGGGTATGGGACTGCCGACAAGATTGGATTCGCCGGTTCGATCGTGTTCGTGCCGGTGCTCGCGTTCGTTGCGTTGTGGGCTGGCCGATCCACACAGGCAACGACGTCGTGACGCGGAGACGATATTCGAAGTGGTTGTGCGCCGCGGTGGTGTTGCCGGCCGTCGCAGCGATCCTTACTGGCGTGCTGGCCCCCGAACCACAGGGCCACTGGAGCGAACACGTGACGGGCGCTGCGATGAAGACCGCCCAGCTTGTCGTGCTGCTGGTACTGGTGACGATGATCGGGTGGCCAAAGCTGCGACTGGTCATGCTCGTTGCTTTCGCGGTCATCGCGACTGGCATCGTGTTCCAGGTGCTCGGCGACTATCAGGTCGCCCACTCGATCTGGCGCACCACCGGCAACCCGGGATTTGGACGCGGCTATACCGAAGGCCATGACCGTGCTGGCTTCGGAGACCTGCTCGTTCTGGCCGGAGGCCTGGGGTTTGCAGCCGCTGCTGGCTTCACGCGACGCGTTCCTCCATGGCTGGCAGTGGTCGGCGCGGCGACGATGATCATCCCGCCACCGTTTCTGTGGCCTGCAGTCGGCGCTCTGATACTGGTGCTGTACGGGCTGACATCGGTGTCGGGCTGGGCCGACGACCCTGCTCAGAAGGCCGTCGAGTTGGCCGGTAGCTGATTGTGAGTGTCGCTCGAGCCGCAAGCACGACCGACCAATCTGATGGCCAAGCGACGATGGCCGAGGCATTCGACCAGGTGCGCAGCTTGGTGGTGGCGGGAATCTCCACAGGGGTCGTCGTGGTAGGTCTTGGAAGCCGCCTCGCAATGTTCGTTCTGCGCCTCACTTCCCCAGACAGCGCCCACGACATTGTCAGCGATGACGGGTTCGTCATCGGCCAAGTCACCCTCAGCGGCACGTACAACCTCTTGAACATTGGCGCCGCAGTCGGGATGATCGGCGCGTGTGCGTACCGACTGGTCGCTCCGTGGCTGATCGGGCCGTCCTGGTTTCGTCGATGCACGATCGGCGCGGCCGCAGCCGCTGTAGTCGGTTCGCTCCTCTTGCACTCCGATGGTGTCGACTTTACGGAGTTGAAACCAACCTGGCTCGCCATCGGTCTATTCCTCGCGCTGCCCGGTCTGTTTGCCGTCGCGGTTGGCGTATCGGTCGACCGGGCCGCACGACCGACCGCATGGTCGGCCCAAGGCCGACGCCGTTGGACTACGCCTACAGCGCTCCTACTGCCGTTCCCATTGGCCGTCGTGCCCGTCGCGGCCACCGCGCGTGGACACTGGCAAGGACACCAACGCGCCGAAGCGGCAGCACGGCACCCATCCCAAGTCTGAAAGACTGAGCGGAATGCCGATCGAGACCGATTCCGCTTCGAGGCCGATTCCAAGACCGGCAAGGCGTGACAACGTCCGGCTCATACGCATGTTGTTCAGTGATCCGCCCTCGGCGCTCGACGAGATCAACTCCACCTACGGGCCGATATGCGCGCTCGGTGGCGGGCCGATACAGGTCATCGTGGTCGGCGGGCCGAGGCTGATCCAGCAGTTGTTCACGACTCCGGTCGAGTCGTTCCGTTGGGCGCACAAGTTCAATGTGGTCGGGTTGCGATTCGTCATCGGCCGCACCTCGATGATCGTGTCCGACGGCGCCGACCACGATCGCCGACGTGCTCCGGCGCAGCCTGCGTTCGCCCGACGGAAGCTCAACGACTGGATCCCGATGATCCTCGACCGCGCCGACACAGCGATCGATCAACTGTTCACAGAGCTCCCGGGCGATGGCGGTGCGACGGTCGACATGTACCCGATCGGGCGACGACTCATCCTGGGGATCACGTTGCGAGCGTTCTTCGGCGACCGCGTTGCGGCCCGCGTCGACGAGATCGGCGACTTGTACGTGCGACCACAACGCTTCATCGAAGCGCCAGCCGTGAAGCAACTGCCGCACCCGATTCCGTTCACGTTCCGTGCGAAGGTGCGTGCCGATCGCCGAGCGATCGATCGACTCATCGACGACGAGATCGCCGTCCGTCGACGCGGGTCGGCTGCCGACACGCGCGATGTCCTCGACGCCTACCTCGACTCGGGATTGTCCGACACCGAGATCCGTGATCAGGTCAGGTCCCTGATCGGTGCCGGGTACGACACGACAGCGGCCACGTTCGCCTGGATGCTGCTGCGCGCCGCTCACACGCCCGACGTCTGGGCGAGTCTGCGCGCCGAGGCCGACGACGTGCTCGGCGCCTTCAACCACGAACCGGCGAATCAGAATGCCGAAACACTCACAAACCTCGTCTACGCCGGTCGAGTCGTGCGCGAGGCGTTGCGGCTGCATCCCGCTGGCCTGCTCGGTGTACGTGCCGCCGGCGTCGACGTTCGCCTCGGCGACCACCTCATCCGACGCGGTGCACTCATCGCATGGTCGCCGTATCTCGCCGGCCGCGACCCCGCGTCGTGGGCCGATCCGTTGCGTTTCAATCCCGACCGTTTCGCCGATCTCACCCCCGAACACAAGACACTCGGCGACCAGGCATGGGTTCCGTTCGGACGCGGGCCGCACTCGTGCCTCGGCTTCGCTCTCGCCCAGATGGAACTGACGCTGATCGTCGCCAGGTTGGCACAGCGACTCGACCTCACCTGCAGCGCTTCCGACCTGCCCCGACCGCTCGGCATGATCGTCAACCGGCCCGAGGGCGGAGCACACCTCCACGTCACTCGCCAGCTCCAGGATTGAGCGTGGCACGGATCGTCGTGCCCCGTGAGTTCCAATCGACGTTCGCTGCCGAGCCGTCTCGGTGCGTGCACAGCGGCACCGACTTCTCACCCGTCGAGCTCGATCAACACGGCGCATACATCGCCCGGTGGGGCAACAAGCTCGGTGGAGGAGCACTCCTCTGCCGCTGCACTTCGGAGCGTTCACCCCTGTTGCCTCATGTCAAATCCTCCGCTTCGGCTACAGCGGACGCGACGCCAACACGAACAGGTTCCTCTATCAGTTTGTCGATGATGTCGGCGAGAGGGTCTTGTCGATGGCCTTGCGTCACCGTGCGGTACCGTGACGAAGTGATCGGGATGTCGATGGAATGCAGTGGTCGCCAACACGGAGGAGTCAACAATGCCATCGACTGACCGCGGCGCGCTGGCCGAGTTCATCCATCGGTCATTGCTCGTCGAGCCAGATTCGCTGGGGAGGCTCGCCGATCTGACTGCGGAGGTGTTGGGTGCACGCTCGGGCCGCCTGTTTGTAGCCGACTACGCATTGCGCCAGGTGCGTGAGTTACGCGGGGACGGCACGAGCGGTGAGGAGTTCATGCTCGAGGGGACGATCGCCGGCCGAGCGTTCGCGTCCGGCGTTGAGGTTGAAAGCGGCGATCGACCCGTGATCGTGTGGGTTCCGCTGTCCGAAGGGAGCGAGCGGATCGGTCTTCTCGAGCTGGTATTCGACGAGTTGTCGTCGTGGGAGGCGGCTTCGGCGGATGCGGCTGACGTCGCCAGATCGATGATGTTGATGATTGTCAGCGGGCGTCGCTATACCGACGTCATGCTGCAGGCCCGCCGAGCCCAGCCGTTGTCAGAAGCTGCAGAAGCGCAATGGGACCTACTGCCTCCGCTGTCATACGCGGGAACTCACATAAAGGTCGCTGGAATCTTGGAGCCAGCCTATTCAATCGGCGGCGATTCGTTCGACTACGCGATCAACCCGGGTCGGTTGGACTTTGCGATCGTCGACGCGACCGGACACGGGTTGCCTGCAGTGTTGATGGCCTCTGCGGTGATCAACACGCTGCGCAACGCCCGCCGAGAGCATCGAACCGTGGACGACACGTACCGGCAGGCTGATCGGCGCATTGCCGAACAGTTCGGGCACTCCTACTTCGTGACAGGACAGATCGCGACCCTTGAGCTGAGTAGCGGACGATTGACGTGGCTCAATGCCGGACACGTACTGCCGCTGCTGGTCCGCAACGGTTCATTCGTCGGAGAACTCGAATGCACTCCGTCGATGCCGATAGGCCTGGGCGGACCAGTCGTCCAGATCGCCGTGGAGCCCTTGCAGTCCGGAGACCGCGTCTTGTTCCACACCGACGGCGTCAGCGAATCCCGCTCCCCAGACGGCACCCTGTTCGGTACCGAGCGGCTCGCTGACTTTCTCGTGCGCGCCACGATGGACGCCGTGTCGGTAGCCGAGACCATCCGTCGACTCTCAGCAAACGTGGTCGCCCACGTCGGCGCCGGGTTGAAAGATGATGCAACCATGTTGCTCGTCGAGTACACCAGCCACGACACGTCCAACGAGTGACCGTCTATGGTGTGACGACACCAGCAGCAGTGGGGCGATATGTCGGAGGATCTGCAAGCACAACTCGCGACCGCTCGCCGTCGTGAGGCGGCACTCACCGGGGTGCTCCGCGCCGTTGCCGACGCGGGTGACGATCTGCAGTCGTTACTGCGGCAGATCGCGATGCATGCCGCCCAGCTGTGCGGAGCCGCTACCGGCATGGTGTTCGTCGCCGAGGGGGACGTCTTCATCGTCTATCGAGCTCATGCCGACGGCCAGTCGCAGGAGATAAAGCGTCCGGCCAATGCCGGGTCGGTGATGACGCAGGTCCTGCGCGACCGCGTGGTGGTGGCCTTCGAAGACCAGCAGGCATTGACCGAGGAGCGCTATGCGACCACGGTCGATGCAGCGCGCCTGACCGGAACCCGTTCGGCCGTGTACGCACCGCTGCCTGCGGGTGGGCCATCGCTCGGAATCGCTGTCGCCAAGCAGGTCGTCGAACCATTCGACGATGCGGAGATCGAGCTGCTCGTCGCGTTCGCCGCGCAGGCCGGCAATGCGGTCACCGCCGCCCAGCAGCGTCGTGAGATCGAATCCCGCAACGCCGAGCTGGCAGCCGCGCTCGAGCTGCAGACGGCCACAGCCGAGGTGCTCCGCCTGATCAGCGCCAATCCCGGTGATCTCAGCACGGTCCTCGACGGAATCGTGGCGACGGCCGCGGGGTTGTGCGATGCCGACGGTGGCACCGTGGTCGTCCAGCGCGGCGAGGTCATGCGCGTCGAGGGGGTCCACGGTCTCGGTGGTGCGGTCGCTCGCGGGCAGGTGTTCCAGCCATTGAAGGTGACGCTCGCAGCGCGAGATCGTCGAACTACCGTGCTGGTCGACGACATGGCGGCGGCTGAGGAGTCGTGGGCGGTCAGCGATCTCGGCATCGTCAGCTTTGCCAGCACGGCGCTGTTCAGCGACGGCGAGTGGGTGGGCAACATCAACCTGGCTCGAGGCGGCGCCCGTCCCTTCGAGGCGCGCCACGCGACGATCCTGCAGGCCTTCGCCGACCAGGCAGCCATCGCGCTCACAAATGCCAAGCTGTTCAACGACCTCGACGCCGCGCTCGACCGGCAGAAGGCCATGACCGACGTACTCGACGCCGTTTCTACGGCCCGCACAGACCTGCAGCCCGTGTACGACGCCATCGTCAGACACGCCAACCGCCTCTGCGGCGGTACCGGCGCCGCGATCGCCATTCGCGTGGGCGATGAGTTGGTCCAGGTCGCAGAGAACGGCTTGGTTGGTGCCGAGACCGGCCAAAGGTGGCTGATCGACGAGCGCTCGCCCACCGGTGACGCCGCCCTCACGGGGCGACCGGTGCACATCATCGACTGGGACCTCATGCCCACCGACGTGTACCCAGATTCACCGTCTCGGCGCCTCGGTCGGCGGAGCGCGTTGACGGTACCGATGCTGCGCAACGACGTCGTCGTCGGTGTGGTGGGCTTCTCGCGTAGGGAACCTGGTGGCTACACCGACAATGAGCGCGCGCTGCTGCAGACCTTCGCCAACCAAGCCGCGATTGCGGTCGACAACGCGCTGTTGCTCGCCGAGATCGAGCAGCGCAACACCGAACTCGCCGAGTCGTTAGAGCTGCAGACCGCAACGAGCGGGATCTTGCAACTCATCAGCGACAACCCGGGCGACCTCCTCGCTGTATTCGACGGCATCGTTGCCCAGGCGGCGCAACTGTGCGACGCTAACTCCGCCTCAATCTCGCGCCACGACGGTGACGAAGGCGTGCTCGTCGCGATCAGTGCGGGTTCGAACGTCGGTGACCTCGGGTACCGGTTCCCGCTCGGGCGACCGGAGGGCCGGTGGTCGTTGCGGCTCATCGATGATGTCTCTCCGTTCATTCGCGTCGGTGAGGGCGCCCGCCAGATCTACAGCACTGTCAG
>JAYTWP010000056.1:0-2889 GCA_043743395.1 Actinomycetota bacterium
TCGTCGACGATCGAATGAATGGTTGAAACCGTTTCGACACGGGTATTTCAGACCTATGTCCCGGTCAATGTCCGCACTCCATCCGGCGGCAAAGGTGCTCACCTCGGATCGCAGCTCGATTGCAACAGGGCGTCGGTGGGTGCGACGACAGGCGTCGTCATGTTTCGGCGATGTGGCTCGTATCGGCGACATCGAGTTGGCTGCCAGCGAGCTGCTGACCAACGCAGTGCAACACTGTGCACGCGGCAACCTGACACTCACGTGCTGGCGAGCTGGTGCTGCGTTTGTGTTCGAAGTCTCGTCACTCAGCTCGAGTGCGATCCCACAACTTGCGACCACCGTCGTCGCACCACCACCAGACCGTCCGAGCGGACGGGGACTCTTCATTGTCGCAACGATCAGCGACCGGTTGAGCCTGACCAACAATCCGCCACACGTGGCGGCGAGATGTACGTTCGACCTCTGACACCCACACGACATCCATCTGGCTTTCACGTTCGAAGCCGACTGCATCACGTTGGTGAAGATGGCGACCGAGACGCGCTGACGCGGCGAGGTGGCGATTGAACGGCGAGGGTGATCACGAACGGTTCGTGATCACTGCCGGCCGCATCAAGGTCCTGCACCTCGAGCGGCCATACCCATCGGTTGAGCATGGCATGGTCGAGCCGTACCAGTGGGCCAACCAGGGCCAACAATCCGGTCGCGCCGAGGGAGAATGACGGCTTGATTCCCTTGCCCAGTTCCTCGTGCGCATCGCGAAGACCAGCATCGCGCAGATCATCGAACGCGACGCGGTGAACGGTCGTATTGAGGTCACCGGCAACGACCAGGGGCTGGTGACAATGGCGCGCATAGCGACCAATGGCACGAAGTTCGCGTCGCCACTTGCGAAAGCTGTCTGGATCTACGGCTGCGTGTGGGATCACCCCGACCACGCGGAGGTCGGCTCCACCCACGTCGATCACGGCGGTTGCCGCGGGAAGACGGCCGAGCGAGATCATGGCGATCGATTTGGGCTCCACGCTGGTGTACATCGACACGGCATAGTCAGACTCGTCATCCGGGTTGAAGGTCCGATGTGGAAAGCGCTCGAGACCGCCTCCAGCATCGAAGGCCCGCCTGAATGCGCATGTGGTTTCCACCACGACGAGCACGTCCGCCTCGATCTCGATGAGTTGATGAACGGACGCGTCGAGTTCGGCATTGTCGATGAAGATATTGGCGACGGCGAGACGTATGGATGCTGCACCCTCGACCCATGGCGGCACCTCGTCCGCGCTTACAGAACGGTGCAGGACCACGACGTGATACAGCCCAAGGCACAGACCGAAGCCTGCGATCCAGTAGTAGCCGAAGATCACCGCAACGACTGCCGCAATCCACGACAACACCAGCACCAGCGGCGTGGCATCCTGCAGAACGGCGACGACCGTGCTCCGACGAAAGCCCAAGAGGCGGGTGGCGATGAGCACACCGGGGATGCCAATCAGCGCGACCAACAACACAAGGAAGAAGATGTGCGTCATGAGCCTCGCGGAGGTTCTGGAAGGTGACGACGCCAGCGCAGGAACGGGCGCGCCAGCCAACGCATTATCAACACGTGTCGACGCACGCGGGCCGCGTCGCCGGCGTCTTCTTCGGATCGACCATCAGAAACGATGACCAACTCGTCGGCGCGGGCTGGCCGATGGCGCCACACCGATGAAAAGATCACGCTGAGGGCCCCGGCTACTGGTACGGCCAGCAACGCACCGACCAACCCGAACAACTCGACTCCGAGCAGCACACTGAGCAGCACGACCAATGGGTTCGCGCGGACACGGCGGGCCATGATCACGACTTGCAGCACGCTGTTCTCGAACTGTTGATACACGACGAAGAAGACAACGGCAATGATTCCCGAAGTCGATGACACAAAGAATGCAGCAGCGACCGCCACGATTGCTCCGATGGTGGCGCCGACGAGGGGGAGCATGTCGGCGAACGCGACGAAGAGCGCGATGACCACAGCGTTCGGTACGCGTAGGGCTAGGAGCAACAGGAACGCAGCGACCCCGGCAAACACACTGATCAGCAGATTCCCGATCATGTAGCCAGACACTGCCGACGCCGCGTCGCGAGCTGCTTCGGTCACTCGAGCCCGGTATCGCACGGGCACGACTTGAACGGCGGTTCTGCTGGCTGCGCGCGACTGGGTAAGCATCAGACAAGTGAGCACCACCACCGTCACCGCTCGAAGTACCGCGCCGAAGATCGAGCTGACGATGGACGGCAATGAGTCGTCGACGGACCGTGCTGCCTTGGTGAGCGCATCCTGGTGGTCACGCACAACCGAGACAAGATGCAACTTCGCCACGAGCTCGCCCATCGGTCCGCGGCCTTGCGAGGCTTGGGTCACGGTTCCGGGAAGATCGGTCAGCACTGCTACCAACTGGCGGCGCACGGGAAGAATGAACAACGCAACGAGCCCCCCGACGACCACAAGTGTCACGACAAGCACGATGGCAATGGCTGGTCCCTGACGGATACTGGCGCGGTTTTGCAGAGCCCGCACGGGACCATTCAGGACGATCGCAAAAAATCCAGCAATCAGGATAAGCACGACTACATCAGACGCGACATAGACGACTTCGATGAATGCGACGAGTGCCGCAAGTATGCCAATGGTCGCGACGATGGTGCGCCACGGAACGTTGTGCCACTCACCGCCTTTCGGTGTCGCGCTCGCGGACTGCTCGCGCGCCATCGCTTCCTCTGCGCCAGCCATGTCGAGGCCCAGCGCCCCAGAATGAGCCGAACTCGGCAGCAACAAGAGATGTTCGGTTCCCTCTCGGTCAACGTTCGCTCGAGTCGGTAACTCCATGCCGTGGAGGTACCCCGAGATCA
>JAYTWP010000057.1:0-10406 GCA_043743395.1 Actinomycetota bacterium
GGGACCGACATCATTGCGCCGTTCAAGACCGGCGACCTCGCCAAGGGCAACGTGACGATCGATCCCGACGGCTTCCCGTTGTTGTACGAAGGTTCGCGCGACAACAAGTTCCGTGTGATCTCCTTCGACGGCGCGCAGGCCAAAGAACTGTGGAGCATCGAAGGCCGCACCGCCGACCGGATGCACAACGACGACTGGGACGCCGCCGCGCTCGTCATCAATGACTACCTCATCGAGGGCGGCGAGAACAGCTGGCTGCACATCGCCAAGCTCAACCGGGGCTATGCGGCCGACGGCACGGTCACCGTGAATCCCAGCATGGTGGCGCGAGTGAAGGGTTGGGACGATCAGCTCATCCACGACCTCGGCTACAAAGATCCGAAGCGCGTGAGCCTCGAGAGCAGTGTTGTGATGAGTGGCGACATTGCCTATATCAATAACAGTGGCGGGCTCGTGCAGGGCTGGGATCTGTCCAGCCTGCGCACCGGCACCGGAACGGTGCATCGAGTGTTTCGATTCTGGACAGGTGATGACAGCGACTCCACGATCGTCACCGATGAAAACGGCTTTCTCTACGTCGGCGCCGAGGTCGATCGGGATACCAATCGCGGCCGCAAGGTGGGCCAACTCCTCAAGCTCGATCCGTCGAGACCGGACGACCCCGTGGTGTGGGCGGTCAAGGTGTATCACGGCGTCGACAGTGGCACGTGGTCTACTCCAGCCGTGTACCAAGACGTCGTGATCTGGCCGACAAAGCCTGGGAAGATTTATGCCCTCGACCGGACCACTGGTGCCACCAAATGGACGCTCAATATCGCGTGGGGTGACCTCAGTTCACCATCGGTCGTGGACAACACGCTCGTCCAAGCCGATGCTCACGGCGTCGTGCGCGCCTGGGACATCACCAACACTGCGGTGAAGCCACCGCTGAAATGGCAGATCGACATCGGATCGAATGTTGAATCCTCGATGGCGATCTGGAAGGGTCGGATCTATGTCGGTACGCGCGAGGGGTACGAGTTCTGCCTCGGCGACGCGTAGACGCCATGAGCGTCTGTTCGCGATGACCAAGCGACCCGCCTCACCTGAGTCGGTCCAACTGGGAATCGCCACCTGGACCGACGTAAGTACGTCGGAGAATGGACCCCCAATCGTCGCGATCCCGATCGGATCGTGCGAACAACATGGGCCCCACCTTCCGCTCGACACCGATCTCCGAATCGCATGCGCGATCGCGAACGAACTCTCCGCAGCGATCCCGCGCGTTCTCGTGGGTCCCCCGATCACAATCAGTGCAAGTGGTGAGCATCATGGTTTTGCGGGCACACTTTCGATCGGTGCATCGGCGCTCGAACTCGTGTTGATCGAACTAGTACGTTCGGCCGATTGGACCGCCGGCGTCGTCTTCGTCAACGGTCATGGTGGCAATGTCGGCGCAGTCAACAACGCCCTTGCCGTGTTGGGGAGCGAGGGCCGACGCGTGCTGAGTTGGTGGCCACGTGTCGACGGGGGCGACGCACACGCCGGACGCAGCGAGACGTCACTCATGTTGGCCATTGACCCCGAGACTGTTCGTGAGTCGGCCGCCGAACCAGGCCGCACGGAGCCGATCAACGAACTGTTGCCCGCGTTACACGCGCTGGGTGTCGCCGCAGTGAGTCCCAACGGCGTGCTCGGCGACCCACGCGGCGCAACAGCCACCGAAGGTGCTGAGATCTTGCGTACCTTGGTGCTCGACGCGATCTCGCGAGTGCAAGCGTGGGTCGCCACATCACCCGGCGCCACATCACCAGGCGCCACATCTCCCGGCGCCACGTGAGGTACACGATCGATTCATCGGTGCGCCGCGTCGGGGCAGGCACAGTGTTGATCGGCGGATCGCCGCTGAAGTTGTTCCGGCTCACTGATCGGGGTGCACTCCTGCTCGACAGCGTCGAGCGCGGTGAGGCCATCGCCTCGACACCGGCAAGTGCAGCACTCGTGGACCGACTGCTCGACGCAGGTGTGCTTCACCCCGTTGTCGAGATGTCGTCAGAGCCCCCCGACGGCCCCGACTCGCCCGCCACGATCGCCGAACCAACCGTCACCGTGATCATCCCCGTCTACAATTTCTCGGAGATCGAACTCACCCGACTCGTGGCCCAAGCGCGGCGCGGCGATCACCACGACATTGCCGAAGTGATCATCGTCGACGACGCTTCGCGGCCCCCGATCGGCGAGGTAGCCGACGCAACGACCATTCGCCGCGAGACCAACGGCGGGCCGGCTGCAGCGCGGTCCACCGGGCTCGATGGCGTGACCACCGCGTACGTCGCGTTCGTCGACACCGATGTCGAGCTGACGCCGAACTGGCTGCAGCCGTTGCTGGCTTACTTCAACGACGAACGGGTGGCCCTTGTCGCACCTCGCGTTGCAAGCGTCGACGGGCTCGACATCGTGTCTCGCTACGAAGCGACTCGCTCGCCACTCGATCTGGGTACACGCCCGGCCCGCGTGCGCGCCGGTACGCGGGTGAGCTATGTGCCCGCAGCCGTCATGGTCTGCAGGGTCAGCGCCCTCCACGAGGTGGGCGGTTTCGACAAGTCGATGCGTGTGGGCGAAGACGTCGACCTGGTGTGGCGCCTCGACGAAGCGGGATGGCGTGTTCGCTATGACCCAACGGTGACGGTGACGCACCACCCTCGACCCTCGCTCTGCGCATGGATGAAACAACGCCATGACTACGGCCGATCTGCAGCTCCCCTTGCCGCGCGTCATCCTGGCGCTCTTGCCCCCGTTCGTATCAGCGGTTGGAGCGCCGCAACGTGGTTGGCGATCGCGGCAGGATGGCCCATCGTTGGTGGCATCATCGCTGCGAGCACGACCGCTCTGTTGGCCCGCAAGCTGCGGTCCATCCCCGGCGGCGCGCACGAGGCGCTGCGGCTGGCAGGTCTCGGGCACCTCTTCGCGGGACGATCCCTGGCATCTGTGCTCACACGGGCGTGGTGGCCGCTCGCAACTGTCGCCGCACTGCTCTCGAAGCGCGCTCGGCGTGTGCTGTTCGTCGCTGCGATCGCGCCGGCCACCGTCGATTGGGTTCACGAACGACCATCAATAGATCTCGGGCGATATATCGGCATGCGGCTGCTCGACGACATGGCGTATGGAGCAGGACTCGCCGACGGCGCAACGCGCGCACGATCACTGTCTGCGTACAAGCCTGATTTCACATCGTGGCCACGCGCGAGGAAATCGGGTGGCGAACAATCCGCGCGGTCTTAGACCGCCGAGGCAGCCCAACGGCTACTCAAGTCGTTGCACGATTCGCACACCTCTGGCGGGATGACTCCCCAACGCATCAGGCGATTGAAGATCACGCAACCGAGGCAGAATGCAAATACAGATTCGAGTGTTGCCGCCGCTGCGATCGCGGCGACCAATACAAGACCGAGACCATGCTCACCAAAGGCCCAAGCAATGCTCGCGCCCACGGACAACGATGCGCCGATTCCCTGAGCGAAGCGCTTCGGCGGACCAGGCACGAGAGGTTGGGTGCCGCCGACGAGCGGTGTGATAACTCGTGTGACCACCTGGCCTAGCGGGCTGAGGGTCGGACCCGTAAGTACCCGCGCGACGAACCCATAGGCGAGAGGAACGAGAAGCCACCATTGGCGAAAAGCAAGGACCGCGAGACACTGCAGAACCACTCCGCCGGCCACCAAACGGGCGGAGGTTTCGTTGACCGGATTGGGGAATCGAAACAGCGATCGCATGCGTGGGACTATATATCGATAAATCCGATCAGACAACTCGGGAATTGCCAAGTGCCCTCCTCCCGCAACGGTTGGCGCTACCGTCTGGTCTCGATGGGTCTTCGTCTGAGCGTGCATCGAAGTGCTTGGCAGCGCTCTGTCGAAGAGCAAGCCGCGACGAGACCAGGGCTGATCCCCGTGGTAAAAGGCAATGGCTACGGCTTTGGTCGCCGCTCGCTCATGCCGCTTGCCGCCCGGCTGTCATCGCACATCGCAGTCGGCAGCGTGTATGAGGCTGGCGACGTCCCGGGCGACCGTACCGCCATCGTGCTCACGCCACATATCGGTCCCCTGCCCGATGGCCTGGCGGCCTCCGCGACGCTCACGATCGCCAGCGTCGAACACGTGCATGCACTCCATACACAGGGCTGGAGGGGCGACCTCGTGATCAAGTTGCAGTCGAGTATGCGGCGCTACGGCGTGGCGCCACATGACCTTGCGACGGTGACGGCCGCTGTCCGGTCGGCGGGTTGTGTACCGGTCTCGTACGCGCTGCACTTCCCACTGGTGGGTACTGCGCGCGATCATGCTGGCGAAATCCACGCTTGGCTGCCGCGCCTCGCGCCCGAGCTTGCTGTCAGTGTCAGCCACCTCGATACCGAGACGTATCGCCGGCTCGGCGAGAGCCACCCCGAGCGCAGGTTCCAGATTCGTTGTGGCACAGATCTCTGGCACGCCGACAAGTCGCTCCTATACCTCAGCGCCGATGTGCTCGATCTCCACTCGGTGTCGGCCAATGACACCGTCGGCTATCGCGGCGTGACCATCTCGGCGAGCGGACATGTCGCACTCGTCGCAGCAGGCTCGAGCCACGGCGTGCGTTCGCTCGACGACGGCAAGAGCCCGTTCCATTTCGGGCGACAGCGGCTCGCGCTGGTCGAACCGCCGCACATGCACACCTCGATGGTGTTCATCGGGGCAGAACAGAAATGCCCGAACGTTGGTGACCGCGTCGATGTCCAGCGACCGCTGACGCAGACACAGGTCGACGAAGTGGAATGGTTGGATGGCTGACCATCGCTTGGAGGCATCACCAGATCCTGCTGGCGAACCGGCCCAAGTCAACAGCGTCGGTGCGCCGCGCTTATCAAGCCTCGATGTCACCCGCACACTCGCCCTCGTCGGGGTTGTGATCTTGAACTACCACGGCTTCCTCAATGGCGGCGACGACGGCATCAACCGCTCCTTCGGTGAACGACTCTTCGATCCGCTGCAAGGCCCGTTGACCACACGCTTTGCGGCCACCTTCGTGCTCGTGGCCGGCATGGGTGTCACGCTGCTCAGCAACCGCAGCAGATTGTCTGAGAACCGGACTGCAATTCGTGACGACCGATGGCGCTTGGCCCGACGCGGCCTGCTTCTCTACGCAGGTGGCTTCGTCCTGAATTGGGTGTGGCCCGGCACAATCTTGTTCTTCTATGGCGCACTCTTCATGGCGTCATCGCTGTTGTTCACCTTACGCCTGCGTTGGATCGCGGTGGTTGGCGCCACGAGCGCAGTGGCGGCCGCAGCAATCGCGTGGTTCCGATTCGAGCACCACCGAACGGGCCACGATGTGCGGTGGCTTGACCCCGAACCCACCTCGCCGCGCAACCTGCTCTTGCGCACGTTCATCGGCTACACCCACCCCCTCTTCCCATGGTTGGCCTTCTTGTGCGTCGGTATCGCCGTGGGTCGGTTCCTCCCGATGGCACCGCGGTACCGAAACCGGCTACTGCTTGGTGGCACGGCGTTGCTCGTGATCACCTACGCAATCAGTCACTTCGGCTCGGGTGCAGCGACGACCAACGCCGGAGGAGTCGCGGCACGCCCACTCGCCGCTCGCGGCGTCCTGACTGATCGTTGGCAACTACTGCTCTCCACTCGCCCGTTCGATCGCGGTCTGCTCTACACCATCGGGACGATCGGCTCGTCGATCATGGCGTTCTGCCTTGTCTCAATCGTGGTCGACAAGTTCGCGCACGCGTGGCTCACGCGCATGCTGCAACACGCTGGGCAGATGACCCTCACCATCTACGTGTGCCATGCGTTCGTGTTCAACATTGTCGTGCATTGGCTGAAGTGGGTCGGCCCAACCGGACTCGACAGCGCGCTGGTGTTGAGCCTCAGCTTTTGGGTCGGCGCGATCACACTCGCCTCGCTGTGGCACCGCTCGATCGGCATCGGTCCGTTCGAGCGCGTTTACCGCAGCTTTGGCGGGTAGATCAACCTGACGGCCGAGTACAGCTAGATCTTGCGGCCGGAGCCTTCCCAGAAGGGCGCACGGAGCTGTCGCTTGAGCAACTTGCCGGCATCACTGCGCGGCATCTCCGCGACCACGTCGATGTTCTTGGGCACCTTGTAGGCGGCCATCTTGGCTCGTACGAGAGCCTTGAGATCGCGATCGAGCGCTGGCGTGAATCGTGTATTCGGAGTGAGTTGTACGGCGGCCCTCACCTCTTCGCCGAACTCGTCGTTGGGCACCCCGAAGACCGCGACGTCCAGTACCGCGGGGTGAGAGATCAGAATCGCCTCGATTTCAGCGGGATAGATGTTCACTCCACCTGAGATGATCATGTCGATCTTGCGATCGCTGAGAAAGAGGTAGCCATCGGCGTCAAGGAAGCCGATATCGCCGAGGGTGAAGAAACCCGGTTCGCGATGCGCCTCCGCTGTCTTACCAGGCTCGTTGAGGTACTCGAAGTCGGTACCGAGCAGGTTGCGGACATGGATCACACCTTCACTGCCGGTGGCAGCCTCGGTGTCGTCGTCAGCAACAATCTTGAGCTCGACGATCGGCATCGCCTTGCCGACGGACCCGGGCTTGACGAGCCACTCCTGCGCAGAGATGATGGTGACGACGCCGCCTTCGGTGGCTCCGTAGTACTCGGTGACCTTGGTGCCCCACCAGTCGATCATCGCCCGCTTCACCGATGGCGCGCACGGAGCAGCACCGTGAAGCACGAGCTGCAAGGAGTCGCCGCGAAATCCGCTCTTGAGATTTTCGGCAACACGCAGCAGGCGCACGAACTGTGTCGGAACGAGATGCACGTTGGTGATCGCGTGCTCATCGATGAGCTGCAGGGTTTCTTCGGGCACGAACTTGCGCTGCATCACGACCGACGTACCGGCCACGAGCGGCAGGAACGAAAATGCCCATTGAGCCGAGTGGTACTGCGGACCGCAGAGCAGGGTGCGCCCAGGTGTCGGTATGCCAACGCTGGCCATCGCGCCCGCGCTGAACTTGAGGATCTCGGGTGATGCGCCGAGTTGAAAGGCGGTGTTCTTCACACCCTTCGGTCGTCCTGTTGTGCCCGAGGTGTAGAACATCACGCCACCCAACATCTGATCATCGGGTTCTTCGCCGGGCGCGGCGGCCAAGGCATCCTCATAGCTCGCGAATGGCGGCGGCGCCGCAGCGCTCATGACGAGTCGCGCCCGACTTGCTGCACCCGGCGAGAGGTCCAACGCTTCGGCAGCGACGTCTTGCATGTTGCCATCGACGATCAGCGCTGTCGCCCCACTGTCGTCGAGCACATAGGCAATCTCCTCGGCCGAGAAGTGCCAGTTGATCGGCACGGCGAGCCACCCGGCGGACGAACATGCGAGATAGACCTCTTCTATTTCGCGCCGATTACCAGCGAGCAGGGCGACACAATCGCCCGGTTGTACGCCAGCCTCGCGGAGATGGCGGATGAGCCGATTGGTGCGGTCATCGAGTTCACCCCATGTCGTGACGCCATCGGCGTCGATCACCGCGGCGTCGTGTGATCGATCCTGAAACTCGCTGAGCAGACGTACCATGCGAAGAATGTAGCCACAACGAGGCAGCGACCACGATGGAGGCGCGGATCAGCGGCCTTGCACGCCCCGGGCCACCCGATGCAGACCGCGCAGTCCAACCGCGCCGGCTCCGACGAGAGGACCACGATCTCCGAGACGAGCCGGTGTGATGCGCACACCGCGCGTGAAACTGAGCCGACAGTGTTCTGCCAGACTGTCCTGGGCAGCGTTGAAGAACGTCGCCCCGAATCCAAGTGCCACAGATCCGCCTACCACGACGAGATCGAGATCGAGCGCGTTGCACACCGACGAGACCGCCCGACCGACCAGGCGACCGGTCCGCACCATGATGTCGTACGTTGGCTCCGAGGGAGAACGGCCCGTGATCGCCTCGATAGCAGGGCCGGACGCCTCGGCCTCGAGACAGCCCCGCGCACCACACGTGCATCGTCGACCGTTCGGCTCGACGATGACATGGCCGATATGACCGGCATTCCCGGTGGCGCCGTCGAGAAGCTGACCGTCGATCACAATGCCTCCGCCAACACCCGTGGACACCACCATGGCCATGAAGTTGCTGCGACCCTGCGCGGCACCGACCCACCCTTCAGCAAGCGCGAGCGCCTTGGCATCGAGGTCGCCGTACACGGGCAACTGCGTGATCTGCTGAACGCGTTCGCGTAGCGGGAATTCGCGCCACACCCGAATGTTGAGCGGCGATACGGTGGCACAGTTGGGAGTGACGGGACCCGCCGATCCGATACCCACCGCGACCGGCCGTGCCTGGTGATGCCCGCGCGCGCGGGCGAGTTGAGATTCCACGATCTCGCCGAGTTGCGCGAACACACCCGCCGCGCTGATGCCGTGATCGACCTCGACTCGCTCGACATCGATGAGTTCACCGGTCATCGTCATCAATCCTGCAGCCATCTTGGTGCCGCCGATATCGATCGCGAGTACTACATCCATCAGCTGCGAAGGGTAGTCCCGATATCCATCTCCGGTGAGATTCAGATCGGTAGGCCGCGAGGGGCAAACACCGCAGGCAGACCACCGGTGTGGATGAAGACCACATTGTCATCGGGACCCCAACGGCCCTCGGCAGCATTACCGAGCAGTCCGGACAAGCCCTTACCCGTATAGATGCGATCGAGCACCCAACCACCGGTGCGCGCGGCCCACAGGATGGCAGCATCACCAGCTTCTGTGGGAATGGCATAATCGTTGCCGAGCCAGCGCGAATCGATCTCGACGTCGGCCGCGAAGACGCCTGCCTCGTCGAGAAGTGCGAGCGTCTCGGCCGCCAAGCCGGCAATGTCGGGCATGCCCATCACAACTCCCTTGGCAACGCCCACAGCGACCACATCTGGCACCTGTCGTCCGAGCCCACGCCAGAGGGCCTTGCCGGCGACCAGCCCGGCATGGGTGCCACCGCTCGAGGATGTGAACACGATGGCGGTGGGGACGAATCCGGCGGCCTCGCTCTGCTGCATGATCTCGACGAACGCAACCACGTATCCCAGCGCGCCGACTGCTGTGCTACCACCAATCGGGATGGAGTGTGGCCGCAGACCATCTGCGGCAAGTTCTTCGGTGAGTGCTTCGCGAGCAATCTCGAGCGCTCCCCAATGTGAGGGTTCAGCTCCGGTGAAATGCAGATGCGCCCCGAACAGGTGCGACAACAATTGGTTTCCTACCAAAGTCGTTTGCGCATCGCCCGAGAGCACCAGATGCGTCTCCAAACCGAGACGCGCTCCCGCAGCGGCAGTCATACGGCAGTGATTCGACTGTCCCGCACCCACCGTGACGAGACAATCGGCACCGTCGGACAGGGCCTGGCCGCAGAGAAACTCCAGCTTGCGGGCCTTGTTACCGCCCACGCCCAACCCGGTGAGATCATCACGTTTGACCCAGAGACGAGCACCGCTGGCCAGCACTGGTCCCTTCTCCAGGTACGTCGGTAGCGTCGCCAGATTCGCCCGAGGCAGGGAGTTCAATCGTCGCAGCGGCATTGCCTTGACTGTACGTTGGCTGTCAACCAAACCAATGACGCCCCTCGAGCGTGTCAGATGTGGTGACAACTGCCCTGATGAACGACACACGAATGGTCGATGATCTTGAAACTCTGTTCCGAGCCCACCACGGGCGCCTTGTGCGCGCCCTGACTTTGGTCTGCGGCAACGAGCAGACAGCGGACGACGCCGTCCAACACGCCTTCGTCAAGGCCCACCTCCGGTGGCGGTCGATCATGACCTACGACGATCCAGTGGGTTGGATTCGCCGAGTCGCCATCAACAAGATCCGCGATGAACATCGTCGCGACGCACGCAAGGACAAAGTCCTCGAGCGCCTTGCTGCTGAACCCGTACAACAGGTTCACACCCCCCAACTAGACGAAGTAGCAGAGATGCTCGCAGGGTTGCCGCGTCAACAACGGTTGTCGCTCGCGCTGTACTACGTAGACGGACTCTCCGTCGCCGAAACAGCCGCAACGCTCGGGATTTCTGAGGGTGCCGTCAAGTTCCATCTACACCAAGGACGTGCCACCCTGCGCGGGCAACTTGGTGAAGGAGTTTCACATGAATGAGTTCAACGATTCTGTGCTGCGCGACCAGCTGCAGCGCCTCGGCGGCCACGGTCCCGATGAAGATGAGGCATACCTGCGCCTCCAGCAGCGCGTGCGCATCGCCAAGCGCCGGCGCGCCGCCGCGGTGCTCGGAGGTCTTGGTGTGACGCTCACGCTCGGCTTCGCCGCAGCGGCGTACCAGCACCCCACCAACTCGCGCCTCGCGCCAGCAGACGGCGGCAAGGATGTGTTCGTGACCGTCTCGTCCGTCACCGAGACCACCGAGG
>JAYTWP010000058.1:0-5078 GCA_043743395.1 Actinomycetota bacterium
GCGAGCACGACGAGGACGACGGCCATCTTGAGCGCTGTCTGCCAGGACAACAACATGTACGCCGCACCTCCTTCTGATCGGACCACACATATTCGCACGTTGGCTGCCTCATCGACATGCGCGAGCAACATGCACGAGGTCATTAGCGTGTCGCCAGTGGTGATTCGACATGCGGTGTGGGCCGATCGCGAGGCTATGTACGACGTGTGCCTGCGAACATCCGACGCGGGTGTCGATGGCAGTCACCTCTATCAAGATCCAGAGCTGCCAGGGCACATGTGGACTGGCGCCTATCTCGCGCTCGAGCCAGACCTCGCGTTTGTTCTGGAAGACGGCGATGGCGTTGCCGGATACGTGATCGGGGCGATGGACACCAGCGATTTCGAACGGCGTTGCGAGACAGATTGGTGGCCGGCGTTACGAGCGCGCTACCGGGACCCGGCGGAGGTGCCACGTGCTCAGCGCAGCAGAGATGAGCAACTTCACCGCGCCATCCATCGACCGGTGCTGACGCCGCCTGAATTCATCGTCGGATACCCGTCGCATCTGCACATCGACATCTTGCCCCGGGGTCAGGGCCGTGGAATCGGGCTCGAGATGATGAACGTCCTCATGAATGCGCTTCGCGCTCAGGGCTCCCCCGGCGTGCACCTCGGCGTCAGCCCTGCCAACGTTCGCGCCGTTCGCTTCTATCAGCGGCTGGAATTCACGACGTTGGCCGATTTCGGCGATGACGGGCTACTGCTGGGATTGCTCCTGTAGCCGCTGCCCGCGCCGACTCCCCCGTCAGTCGTCCATGCACGTTCCGGCGATGCTCCCGATCGCAGTGGTGCGGCGGGACTCGCGCAAGATGTTCTCGTCGAGGCCGTTCGTGCAGAAGCCCAAGCTCAGCCCCGAACCAGGATCGCCCCACGCGATTTGACCCTTCGCACCGTTGTGGCCAACGGCAAGTGGCGAAACAGTACGGCCCATGCCGCGGAAGTTGCTCTTGCCGTCGCCACCCGCCTGGATCAGACCAAGCGTGCGGTTGGCGGGCACTCCCATGAGGTCTGGAAAGTGGTTACGCACATTTGTCTTGGCGTCGAGGAGCACACCGAGGTTCCACATCCCACCCGGGTTGTGCAGCACCGCCTGGTAATACAGCGCGAGGTCGGCCGCACGCATGACTCCCCCGCCGCCGGGCTGCCCCACACGCTGTACGGCCGGATCATTGAAAGCCATCAGAGCGTCGGTCGTGACCTCGGTGACGGGTAGGGCGCGGACGCCAAGCGCCGCCTCGAGGTCGTCAGGAGAGGCCGGCTCGCCCACCACCATTAACTCGGCGGCGGGAAATGCGACATCTCCCACGACCCTTGTGAGGCCGGCCGGATCGGTGATGCGGGCCTGCACCACATCTCGATAGTCGCACCCGGTGACGCGTTCGATGATTTCGGCGAGCACCCAATGTGCAGACGACGGGTGATATTCGTATCGTGTGCCGGGCTCCCAATTGAGACGCCAGCGCGCAAACGCCGCAGAACGGCCAGCACTCGTGTCGCCATCCAGCACACGCAACGGCGCAGACGGAAATCCCGAGGTGTGCAACATCACCTGCTCGACGGTGACGACCTCTTTGCCGTTCGTCCCGAATTCGGGCACATAGTCCATGACCAGCCGTGATACGTCGATCACGCCGTCACCGATGAGCGCCCACATGGCGCCGGCCACAAACGCCTTCGTCGCGGAATAGACCACATATCGGGTGTCGTTGGTGGCATCGCCAAATGTTTCGAATGCAACTAACTCGCCCTCGTAGGCAAGTGCAACCTGTGCGGAGGGCAGTAGGCCCGCATCTACTTCTCGACGTGCCCGGTCCATTAGTTTCTGAACCGTTAGCTGATTGATTCCCACGTTCATACCCCCTGTATGAGTTGCACCCTAGGCGTCGGATGCAACTGCGGCGGCACCCAAGGGGTGGTCTACACTTGACCGCATGGCAGCGCCCGTGGCACCACTCGTTGGGATTGTCATGGGTTCTCGCTCCGATCTCGAGACCATGCAACACACCCTGGACACGCTGCGCTCTCTCGAAGTGCCCTTCGAGGCTCGTGTCGTGAGCGCCCACCGCACTCCCGACCTGATGTTCGAATACGCAGCAGGGGCCGAGAGCCGCGGAATCGAAGTCATCATTGCGGGCGCCGGAGGCTCTGCCCACCTCCCAGGGATGTGCGCAGCGAAAGCCACGATTCCGGTGCTTGGGGTGCCCGTGCAGTCACGCATGCTCTCAGGTGTCGATTCCTTGTTGTCGATTGTGCAGATGCCCGCTGGCGTTCCAGTGGGCACGCTCGCCATCGGCAAAGCTGGCGCGATCAACGCGGCGCTGCTCGCGGCGAGCATTCTCGCCAACTCTCGACCCGAACTTCGCGAGCGGTTACGGGCGTACCGTAAGGCGCAGACCGCGACGGTGCTCGAAGATTCATGGATCGAGGGCGCGCCGTGAAGCCTCAACTCGACCATGGCTGAACCGATTCTCCCCGGCGCGACAATCGGAATTCTCGGTGGCGGTCAACTCGCACGCATGCTCGCACTCGCGGCGCGACCGATGGGTTACCGCGTCGTCGTGCTCGACCCAGATCCCGACTGCCCAGCAGCCAACGTGTGCGACCACCTCATTGCAGCTGCGTATGACAGTCTCGCTGGGCTCGAACAGCTCGCTGCCGACGCCGACGTCGTGACGCTCGAGTTCGAGAACGTGCCCAGTGCCGCGCTCGAAGCACTCGAGGCACGCGTTCCGGTGCGGCCAAGTCGCAAGGTTCTGGAGATCGCCCGTGACCGACTGCTTGAAAAGACATTCCTCAACGGCATCGGGGTCGAGACGGCACCGTGGGCACCAATCGAATCCGACGCCGACCTCGAGGCGGCTGCCGTCTCGCTCGGCTTTCCCGCCATCTTGAAGACAGCGACGCTCGGCTACGACGGCAAGGGCCAGGCTCGAATCGCGAATCTTGACGACGCCAGAATCGCCTGGGCTCGGATGGGACAATCGCAGTGCGTCCTTGAAGCCTTCGTCGATTTCTCGATGGAGATCTCCGTGATCGTGGCGCGTTCCTCGCTCGGTGAAGAACTTGCATTTGCACCTTTTGAGAACCAGCATCGAAACAGCATTCTGGACGTGACCATCTGGCCAGCCCGTATCAGCGACGACGTCGCCAACATTGCGAAGGCAACTGCCACCAAGATCGCGCGCGAGATCGACGCCATCGGTTTACTCACTGTCGAGATGTTCGTCGTGCCGGGCGTTGCTGACCAGGACACGCGTGTGATCGTCAACGAACTCGCCCCACGTCCGCACAACTCAGGGCACGTCACGATCGAAGACTGCCCCACTTCACAGTTCGCGCAGGCCATTCGAGCCGTCTGCGGACTACCGCTCGGCGATGTCACGCCACACGGTCCGGCCGCGATGGCGAATCTGCTCGGCGAGGTCTGGCCCGATGACAGCGAGTCCGGTCGAACTCCCGACTGGATTGCCGCGCTACAAGCCGGTGCGTCGCTTCATCTGTATGACAAGCGCGAAGTCCGCCCCGGACGAAAGATGGGGCATCTCACGGTGCTCGCCAAGTCGTGTGACGAGGCTGCTGAGGCGGCCCTCTCGGCACGCCGCGCGTTGGGCAACGAGCACGGAGATGACAGACTCCCCGAGTGATTCTCGACGTCCAATTCAACTCCGCGACCACGCCATGGCCCGAGTTGCGTGATGCCGTTCTGGCCGCGCAAGACGCGGGCTACAGCGTGGCGTGGGTGCTCGATCACCTCGCTGGTCAAGTGATGCGCGGTGATCGCATGCTCGAGTGTTTCACCACCGTCGGCGCGCTGGCGGCATCAACATCCACGATCGGCATCGGCACATTGGTCGCCAACGTCTGGAACCGTCCCGTCGCGCTGCTCGCCGCCGCAGCGGCAACGGCACAGATCGTGTCCGACGGACGGTTTTGGTTGGGCATTGGCGCGGGGGCATCGCCAACTTCGAACTTCGGCGCCGAGCATGCCGCCGTCGGTATCGACCTACATCCGCAAATGGTGAAGCGCCACCAACGAGTTCGCGAGTTCCTCACCATGGCGCGCACCATGTGGGCCGACGGTGCATACAACGGCGTCACCGGCTTTCCGGTACCCACAACGACGCCTCCGGTGATCGTCGGGGTGAACAGCGTCGCCCTGGCCACGCTTGCCGCAACCGAGACCGATGGCATCAACATTCGTTGGAATCACCCGCGGCTCGAAGAGATCATCGAAGCTGCGCGCGCGGCGCGCCCGCCTGCTGCACCGCCTCTGCTGGTGACAACTTGGGAGCCCTGGAGCGAGGCGCTGATGGATGAGGGCTCGCCGCAACGGCAGCGTTACGCGCGCCTCGGCATGGACCGGCTGATCGTTGTGCAGTTCGACCGAGCAGACCCAGCCAAGATCACGCTCTAGCTCTGGTGTCTTCTCAGCGAGCGCCGAGCAGGTCGACCACGAACACCAAGGTTTCGTTGGGCTTGATCACGCCACCCGCACCCTGGGCGCCATAGCCCATGTGAGGTGGGATGGTGAGCCGGCGGCGGCCACCAAGGCGCATGCCGGCCACGCCCTCGTCCCATCCGCCGATCACTTGGCCCGCACCAAGACGGAACTGGAACGAGTCTTTGCGATCCCAACTCGCGTCGAACTGCTTGCCAGTGCTCCACGAAACGCCCACGTAATGAACGTCTACTGCCATGCCCTTGGTGGCCTCGTGACCTTCACCAACGATGAGGTCTTCGATCACCAATTCGGTGGGCGCGTCGCCAGAGGGAATGGTTACTTCGGGTTTGGTGAGATCGCTCATGGTCCGCAACGCTATCCGGGTCGTAATGTCTGCACATGCCTCTTCGCGCGAGTGGGTTGACCCACAACGAGATCATCAACCACCTGACCGAGCTCAAGGCCGACGACGTGCGTTGGCGCGAGGGTCGGGCGTTCACGCTGACCTACAGCGCCGGCGACGACGTGCTCGCTGTTGCCGAGCAGGCCCACCGCGCCTTCAGCACCGAGAACGCGCTCAACACCGATGCCTTCCC
>JAYTWP010000059.1:0-3710 GCA_043743395.1 Actinomycetota bacterium
GCGGCGCGCACTTTGGATGGGCCGCAACCGAAGCGGCCATCGAGGGGGCGCAGACCGGCGGGAATGGAAATGGAGCGTGGGTCCGTCGCTGTCACTGTGCCAGCATGTCAGCTATGAGTTCGTCTTCCTCCATGGGTTCCGTTACACCTCGACGCGCGTCGGCGCGTTTGGCTTCGATTGCCGAGTCGGCCACGCTCGCGGTCGATGCCAAGGCCAAGGCCCTGAAGGCAACTGGCGAGAACGTGATCGGGTTCGGCGCTGGCGAGCCCGATTTCCCGACCCCGGATCACATTGTGGAGGCCGCCGTGGCGGCGTGCCGCGATGTTAAGAACCATCGATACACGCCTGCTGCGGGTCTGCCAGAACTTCGCGAAGCGATTACGGTCAAGACGTTGCGAGATAGTGGTTTCGAGACCACGGCGAACCAAGTGTTGGTGACGTGTGGCGGCAAGCATGCCGTGTTCACAGCGTTCGCGGCACTCTGCGATCCGGGCGATGAGGTGATCTTGCCTGCCCCGTATTGGACGACGTATCCAGAAGCGGTCACCCTCGCCGGTGGTGTACCGGTAGTCATCGAGACCACCGAGGAGACGGGTTTTCGCGTCACGGTGGAACAGCTGGAGGCGGCGTTGACGACGCGCACGAAGGTGTTGCTCTTCGTGTCGCCGGACAACCCGAGCGGTGCGGTTTATCCGCCCGAAGAGGTTGAGGCGATCGGTCGATGGGCCGTCGAAAAGGGCGTCTGGGTCATCACTGACGAAATCTACGAGCACCTCACCTATGGCCCGCATCGATTCGTTTCGATGCCAACGTTGGTCCCCGATCTCGTTGATCAATGTGTCATCGTCAACGGTGTCGCCAAGACCTATGCAATGACCGGGTGGCGTGTCGGTTGGATGATCGGGCCGAGCGACGTCATGAAGGCCGCCATCAACTTTCAGTCACATGCGACGTCGAACGTCAGCAACGTTGCTCAACGTGCGGCACTCGCTGCCGTCAGCGGAGATCTGGACGCGGTGCACATGATGCGCGAAGCGTTCGAGCGGCGCGGTGGCATCATGCACCGCATGCTCAACGACATCCCAGGGGTCACATGTATCGAGCCGCAGGGAGCGTTCTACTGTTTTGCCAGCATGAAGGGTCTGCTCGGTCGTTCGCTCAGTGGGCACGTCTCGAACAGCACGCTCGAGCTCTCCGAGATTGTGCTCAGCCACTCAAAAGTTGCATTCGTTCCTGGTGAGGCATTCGGGGCGCCCGGCTATGCCAGATTCTCGTTCGCTCTTGGCGACGATGATCTGATCGAGGGCATCCGCCGCATCGGCGAATTTGTCGCTTCTTAGTTCGGCTTTGTGTTGAGTGCGGCCGATCTCAGTGCGCTCAGCGTCGTCCGGCTCGTGCTGACGTCGGCAGATAGATGCAGATGCAATAATGTTGGCTTGTTGCGTTGCAGCGCCTCGGCAAACAGCGGCTCGAACTCTGCCGTTTTCGACAGGGTCTCGGCGTGCCAGCCATAGGCGCGGGCGAGTGCGGCAAAATCTGGGTTGAACAGATCGCTTCCACTCACGCGTCCGGGGTAGTCACGTTCTTGGTGCATACGGATGGTGCCGAAGGTGGCGTTGTCGACCACGATACTGATGAGGCGTGTCGCGCCATAGCCCGTGGCGGTGGCGAGTTCCTGCCCGGTCATGAGGAAATCGCCGTCGCCGGCCACGTTCACCACCGTGCGGTTGGGGTAGAGCAACGCTGCAGCTACTGCAGCGGGTAGGCCGTAGCCCATCGCGCCCGAGGTCGGAGCCAACTGCGTGCGCCCATGGTGTTGCAAACCGGGGTACTGGCAAAAGCGATGCAACCAGCCACTGAAGTTACCCGCACCATTTGTGTAGACGGTGTCTTCTGGAGACAAACGCTGCACACTCTTGATCACCTCGGCCATGTCGAGTGGCTCCACCACGGGGGACATGAGGTTCGCCTCGTAGTCGGCGTGGGCCGCTGCCGTCCATGGCCCCCAGGGCACGCTTGGGGCAGCGGGCATCATGGCGAGGGCAATCGCGGCGCAGGCCATCGATGACTGTGCCAGTACGTCCGCTGTATACACGCGGCCGAGTTCCTCGGCCCCGGCATGGATGTGAATCAGGTGCTGCGACGACCGCGGTGCCTGAATGAGTGTGTAGCCACCGGTGGTCATTTCGCCGAGGCGGGTACCGATGGCGAGCACGAGATCCGCGTTGCGCACGCGCTCGGCAAGTGCTGGATTGATGCCGATGCCGACGTCGCCCGCGTAGTTCGGGTGGCGGTTGTCGAACAGGTCCTGGAACCGGAAGGCGCAGCCGACCGGAAGCTGCCACGCCTCGGCAAAGTGCTGCAATGCCTCACATGCATCGCTGTTCCACCCTCCGCCTCCGACCACAATGAACGGCCGCTGAGCCGCCAGTAGCCTCTCGCGGATTTGGGTCAGGACGTGCGGCGTCGGCGCGGCCAGTGCTGGTGTCGCGCGGGCGACAATCGGTGCCGTCGTCGTCTGCGTGAGCATGTCCTCGGGCAGGACCACAACCACCGGGCCGGGGCGCCCTTGCATCGCAGTATGGAAGGCGCGCGAGATGTATTCGGCGAGGCGGTCGGGATGATGTACCTCGCCTACCCACTTGGCCATCCCGAGTGTGCCAGGACCGAACATTTGGCGATAGTCGACTTCCTGAAATGCTTCGCGATCACGCTGATCGCCAGCAACCTGCCCGATGAACAGAATCATCGGCGTGCTGTCCTGAAACGCTGTGTGCAGCCCGATGCTTGCATTGGTTGCGCCGGGGCCGCGAGTGACGAAGCACACTCCAGGTCGCCCGGTCAGCTTGCCCTGAGCCTCGGCCATGAATGCGGCGCCGCCCTCTTGTCGGCACGCAACGAAGCGGATGCGATCGCGATACTCGTAGAAACCGTCGAGCACGGCTAGGTAGCTCTCGCCGGGAACCCCGAAACATGTCTCGATGCCTTGCTCAATCAACGCCTCGACGAGCAGATGACCAGCGAGCCTGGCGACCGGCGCGGCGGATGATGTTGTTGTCACGTTGCGAAGCTAGCCGCGCCACCACAGGTGGTAGCGGGAGGCCAGTGCGGTGGCAGTGATCAGCACGAGGCACTCCACGACCTGTTCGGCGGTGCCGAGGACATCGCCGGTGACGCCGCCAAGTTTGCGCATCGCGAGCCAAGCAACGCCACCCGCGCCGGCCAGCGCGGCAATCACGAATGGCCCAACCCACCAACCAACGGCGAGCGCAGTGATCGCGATGGCAGCTATGGCGCCGACTAATGCGCTGCGGCGCGATAACGATCTTGCATATTCTGCGCCGAGGCCGTCGGGCCGAGCAACGGGCACGGTTCCCATCAGCCCAACTGCGGCACCCCGGCCGAGTGCGTGCGCCGCGACCACACTGGCGAATGCCGCAGCGGGAGACAACCCGAGCGATGCGACGCACACCACACGGATCACGATCGAGCCACAGAGTGCGGCGACGCCATACGAACCGTGCAACGGGTCGTCGAGAATACGGATGCGATCTTCACGGGTCCAACCACCGGCAAACGCATCGGCGACATCCGCCAAGCCGTCCTCGTGAAACGCTCCTGTCATCAGGATGCCCAGGAGTACTGCCACAGCCGCGGCGACTGTGGACGGCACCACGTGCACGAGTCCTGCCGCGGTAGCACCAACGAAT
>JAYTWP010000060.1:0-13416 GCA_043743395.1 Actinomycetota bacterium
GGTGCAGCGGTGAGCACGACTGCAGCACCGGTGGCGGCAACGGCGCGGTCGTAAGCGCCAGACATCACGGTGCCGACGGTGCCGATCACACCAACCCGACCCGTGCGAGTTCCGGCCACCAGCGCCCGCGCCCCCGGCTCAATCACTCCGATGACGGGCACCGGCATCTCCTTGACCAGTTCATCGAGCGCAGCGGCCGCCGCTGTATTGCATGCCACGATGATCGCCTTCACGTCGTAATCGTTGACGAGGCTCCAGGCGAGTTGGCGGGCGAACTCGCGTACCTCAGATTGCGGCCGCGAGCCGTACGGGTACCTGCCCGTGTCGCCGATGTACACAAGGTCTTCATCGGGCAAGAGATCGATCAATGCACGCGCCACGGTGAGCCCACCAAAACCCGAGTCGAACATGCCGATTGGACGATCCATAACCGTCGCACAGGCTACGCGGGATTACTCGACGAAGGGTGGCATCGGCATATCCTCTGTCCCTGTGCTCACCGCCACCTTGCTCGCCCTCGCCGCTGCCGTGCTGCACGCCGCGTGGAATCTTGCGGTCAAGCAGACACCGCACGAACGATTCGTCGCGCTGTGGGCGCAGTTCTTGTTTGGCGGGCTCTTCGCGATCGTGGGCCTCATCGCCACAGGTGGCATGGCCGCCAACGGATGGATATGGGCTGCGCTGTCGGGCTGTGTACACCTGCCGTATCTGTTGTTGCTCGGACGCGCATACGGTCACGGCGACTTCTCGCAGGTGTATCCCATCGCGCGCGGTGGCGGTGCGTTGCTGGCGGCCATCGGCGGCGTCGTGTTGCTGAACGACTCCCTCAAAGCGTGGGGAATCACTGCGGTCGTCGTCATCGCTCTGGGACTCGCTTTGCTGGCCGGCCGCTGGCGCGGTCCGGCCGTTCTCACTGCGGCCGGTGTGGCATGCACGATCTGTGCGTACACCTTGCTCGACAGCAAAGGCTCACGAACCACCGACCGAGTCGGATATGCGTTTGCCTCGGGAATGATGACCGCTGCATCGAGCACCACGTACGGACTCGTTACCCACCGGGGCGGAGCGCTGCGTGCAGCGTTGCGTGTCGATTGGCGACGGTTCGCGCTCGCCGGTTTTGCGTCGCTCCTGACCTACACACTCGTGCTCATTGCCGTCCGCTACGCCTCGGTCGGCTACGTCACCGCGCTCCGTGAATCCAGCGTGGTACTTGCCGCGCTGATCGGATGGCGGTTCCTGGGCGAGGGCGATGTCCGACGGCGCGTCGCCGCAAGCGGCATCGTGCTCTGTGGACTTGTTCTGCTCGTGACCCTCGGCCGCTAACTCACGAAGCGGTGAGCGCGCGGGCGTGCTCGACATCGTGCTTCAGTTGCGCGATGAGTGCATCGATGCCCTCGAACTTGCGCTCGCTGCGCAAGAAGTGCGTGAACCGTACGCGTGCGAGCTCGAAGTACAGGTCACCAGTGAAGTCGATGAGGTGCGCCTCGAGGAGCGAATGGTCCGCATGCTCGAAGAACGTCGGTCGTCGACCGAGGTTGATTGCACACGGGTGAGCAATGCCGTCCAGTCGTTCGTACCAACCAGCGTAGACACCATCGGCGGGAACACAGATCTGATTCGAGACTTCGACGTTGGCGGTGGGGAACCCGAGTTGGCGCCCGCGCTGGTCGCCCTGCACAACCTTGCCGCGCACCTCGAACGGATGACCGAGCATCTCACCGGCTAGCTCGACTTGGCCACCCGCGAGCGCACGCCGGATCGCAGTCGAGCTGATCGGCTCATCGATGCCATCAGCACGCTGCACGAGCTCGCGCGGATGCACCTCGAAGTCGTGGAGCGCACCGAGCTCACGAAGCAACGCAACGTTGCCTGATCGCTGACGCCCGAAGTGAAAGTCCTCACCGACAACGACAGTGCGCGTGGCCAAGCAGGTGACCAGCACGCGCTCGACAAAATCGGTGGCACTCTCGAATGACTGTTGCTCATCGAAGCGAACCAGCACCGTCGCGTCCACGCCTGTCGCCGCGAGGAGCTCTAGTTTCTGGTCGAGATCGGTGAGCAGTTTCGGTGCGGATTCGGGACGAACAATGCTCGCCGGGTGGCGATCGAAGGTCACCACGACCGAACGGCATCCGCGTTCAGCCGCAAGCTGCTTGACATCGGCGACCACTGCCTGATGCCCACGATGCACGCCGTCGTACGCGCCGATTGTGATGACCGAACGCTGATCGGGCCACGGCGAAGTCGAAAGATCGGTGATCACTTGCACGAAAGACCACGCTAACCGGACTGATCGACGCCAGCACCAATGAGAACAACCACCGGCTTCGCCTCGCGATCGCGAAAACGCTCGTAGACAGCGAGCAATTGATCGTCGGCATCGAACACTGCCCATGGCCCATCGCCGGGCCACGCCATCAAGACCCGGCCGTGGCCGATGAGGTCCGCAGTGGGTTCGTCGACCACCACTCGGTCGAGGTGCGCTACCGCTGTTGCGACTGGCAACAGCGTGGCATCGTTCGGAGCCTGTGCTTGTTCGAGGGTGAATCGACCGACGCGAGTGCGGCGCAAATTGCGCAGATGCGCTCCCCCGCCGAGCAGCCGCCCAAGGTCATCGGCCAAACTGCGGATGTAGGTGCCTGACGAGCAATCGATCGTGGCACGGTACACAAGCGGATCAGCAGTGGCAGCGAGCTCGAACCGACTGACCACCGATGGCCGTGCAGCGCGTTCGACCTCGATGCCTTCACGCGCCAACTCATGCAATCGGCGCCCATCGACCTTGAGCGCCGACACCATCGGAGGCACCTGCATGATCGACCCGGTGAGGTGCTCGGCTGCTGCGGCCTGTGCTTGTTCGAGCGTGACGTCACCCATATCGAAGGTCGCGAGTACTTCGCCAGAAGAATCGAGAGTCGATGTCGCGCTCCCCAGCACAATCTCACCCTCGTACGTCTTGTCGCAGCCGCTGAGAAATCGCATCAGACGCGTTGCATTGCCCACGGCAACGACGAGCACGCCGGTGGCATCGGGATCGAGCGTGCCAGCGTGACCAATTCTCTTCTCACCAAAGTGGCGGCGCAGCAGATTGACGACATCATGACTCGTGACGCCGGCTGGTTTGTCGATCACCGTCATGCCATGGACGGTTGGTGGCCTACGCCTCGCCATCGGTTCCGACGTCGTAGGCAACCGCGTCGGGCACCGCAGGGCTGGGATTCTCACGCAGGATCCGCTCGATCCGCTCGGCGGCGCGGATGACCTCATCGGGTCGGAACTCGAGGATCGGCGTCTTCTTCGATCGGATCTGGCGGGCCACCATGCTCTGCAGCCGCACTCGGTGGCGGGCGAGACCCTCGAGGATCTCAGCATCGCCGTCCTCGCCCCGCAATGAGTCGAAGAACACGAACGCGCGGTTCATCTCGGCGTCGACGTCGATCGAGGTGATTGTGACGAGGTCGAGTTGCTCGTCATCGATCTCCGTGAGCGCTTCGGCAATGACCTGGCGCAACGACTGATTGAGCCGGGCCTCGCGGGGGTAGCTGTGTTGAGCCGACGTATTGGACCGCTTGCGAGTTGGCTTGCTCATGACCTCAACGTCCGTTCACTGTTTGCCGGGTTCGAAGTCCCGGTCAGCCGACGAGTACCGATTTCGGTGCGTAAGCCTACCGCGTCGATCCCACGTGCTTCGGGGCCGTTTTTGGACGGCGGACCGGCTTCGATCAGGCTGATTCGAACACGATCGGCGAGCGATTCGATCGCTTGAGTTCGGCCATCCCTGATGTCGTGGCCACGACTTCGATTGCGTCCCAGAGGCGCAGTGCTTTGTCGCCCCGCGGTATCGACGAGATCACCGGACCGAAGAAACTGGCTTCGGATTCGGCGCCGGGATGAAAGGTGATGATGGGGGTACCGACGTCTTTGCCCGCGCGCCGGAGTGCGAGGGCCGTGTCGGCGCGCACGTACTCGTCGTTCGATTCATCGTGCACTGCACTTGCCAGGTTGGGGTCGCAATCGGCCTCCGCGAGCGCCCACTTCATGAAGCCAACCGGGTCATCTTGGAGATCGGTCCGGCGCTTGTCATGGTGGAACGCTGTACCAAGCACGGTGTACAGGCGCCCCACGGCGTCGTTGTCATGCTGTAGCCGCACCGCATTGGCGGTGCGTAGCGACATCATGCCGGCCATATGACCCGCCCGGTACTGAGGCGTGTACCACTCTGATGTGCGCTCTTCATTGATGACCGCAAGCGCAATGAAGCGCCACTCGACCGTGTAGTGGCGGAGTTGTTGCACCTCGGTGACCCAACGCGAGGTGATCCACGCCCACGGGCATACGGGGTCGAAGAAGAACTCGAGATCGGCCATGAGCCGTACCCTACTTCGACCTTTTTCGGAGTCCGCTTACGAGCGCGGAATTTCGCGTTCCTCGAATGTCTCGATGAGGTCACCCGGCTTCAGATCCTGGAAGTCGCTGAGGCCGATACCGCATTCGAAACCCTCGCGGACCTCGCGAGCATCTTCCTTGAAGCGCTTGAGCGAGGTGATGCTGCCCTTCCAGATGATGACGCCGTCGCGCAAGAAGCGGACCTTGGTACCACGTGTGATCGTTCCCGAACGCACGTAGCAACCAGCGATTCCACCGATACGAGGTACTCGGAAGACCTCGCGGACCTCGGCTTCGCCGGTGACCACTTCTTCGAACTCGGGAGCCAACATGCCGACCATCGCGCGCTCGATGTCCTCGAGCAACTTGTAGATGATTTCGTAGGTACGAATCTCGACGTGCTCGCTGGCCGCGAGATCGCGGGCCTTGCGGTCGGGACGAACGTTGAAGCCGATGAGGGTGGCATTGGTGGCAGCCGCGAGCGTGATGTCGTTTTCAGTGATGCCACCAACCGCACGATGCACAAAGGCCAGTTTGACGGTGTCACGCTCGAGACGGCGCAGGCTTTCGGTGACGGCTTCGAGTGAGCCATGTACATCGGCCTTGAGCACCAAGTTCAGAGTGGCAACTTCGCCGGCCTGGATCTGGCTGAAGATGTCCTCGAGCTTCACGCCGCGCTGCACGCGAGCGTCGCCGCGCTGGCTCGTCAGTCGTGAGCGCTGTTCACGCGCCTCGGCGACGAGACGTGCAGTCTTTTCGTTGGAGGCCGCGCGGAACTCATCGCCGGCGTTGGGCACTGCAGACAGACCGAGGACCTGCACCGGCGTTGACGGACCGGCCTGCTTGATCTGCTCGCCCTTGTCATTGATGATGGCGCGTACCTTGCCCCACGCAGCTCCTGCCACGATGGGATCGCCGACCTTGAGCGTGCCCTTGTCGACCAAGATCGTTGCCACAGGGCCACGGCCGGTATCGAGGTTGGCCTCGAGCACGATGCCCTTTGCCCGACCGGTGGGATTGGCGGTGAGCTCTTCGAGCTCGGCCACAGCAACGAGTTGTTCGAGCAGATCGTCGACGCCGAGGTTCTGGCTGGCGGCCATCTCGACAACGATCGTGTCGCCGCCCCATGACTCGGGGACGAGTTCGTGCTCGGCGAGCTGCGCCAGAACCCGCTGAGGATCTGCGTTGTCTTTGTCGATCTTGTTGAGCGCGACCACGATCGGCACATCGGCGGCCTTGGCATGGTTGATTGCCTCAATGGTCTGGGGCATCACGCCGTCGTCGGCAGCCACCATGAGCACCACGATGTCGGTCACCTGCGCACCGCGGGCACGCATCTTCGAGAACGCCGCGTGACCAGGAGTGTCGATGAACGTGACCTCGTGACCGGTGTCGGTGATGACCTTGTACGCACCGATGTGCTGCGTGATGCCACCGGCTTCTCCAGAAACGACGTTCGCATGGCGGATCTTGTCGAGCAGCGTGGTCTTGCCGTGGTCGACGTGTCCCATCACCGTGATGACAGGGGCCCGAGGCGCCTGCAGCGTCTCGTCGTCGTCGTCGCTGTCGTCGAACAGCGCCTGGAGTTCCATTTCTTCTTGCTGGCCGGCGTCGACCAACAGAAGGTCTGCGCCGATCTCGAGCGCGAACAGTTCCATTTGCTCGTCGGCAAGGGTCATCGTGGCGGTGATCATCTCGCCGTTGGTGAGCAGGAAGCGCACGACGTCTGCGGCCGTGCGATTCAGCTTGGGAGCGAACTCCTGGGCCGACACACCACGCTCGACGATGATGGTTCCGTCTGGAACCGGCGCGTCGCTGGAGGTGTAGTTACCGGTGAGCTGCGGCTGCAACTCGTTGAAGTCACGACGACGACGACGGCTCTTGCTCTTTCGTGGGGCACGACGCTGACCACTTGGGCGAGGACCACCGTTGCCTCCGGGGGGACCGCCGCCGGGGCCACCAGGACCACCAGGACCACCCGTACGCGGCGCGAAACCTCCACCAGGACGAGCACCACCAGGACCACCGGGACCACCCGTACGCGGCGCGAAACCTCCACCAGGTCGAGCACCACCAGGACCACCGGAGCCACCGGGACCACCCGTTCGCGGCGAGAAGCTTGCTCCACCAGCGCGGGCGGCTGGCGCGCCGGGACGGGCGCTACCGGGCGGAGGAGGAATGGGGCGACCCGATGCCGACATGGGACGACCACCACCGGGCGGCGGAGGAATCGGCCGACCCGTCGTGGAGGTGGGCCGAGCAGCGGGCGCTGCTCCGGGCGTGCGCGCGGGCGGCATACCTTGGGGAAGCGTAGAAGCTGCGCGATCAGCCTGAGGCGGCAATGGACGTGCAGCGACCCCCGACGATGCCCGCGGAGCCTCGGTGGAGCGTCCGCTGGAAATGACGCGATGCTCGGGCTCGGCCACAGCAGCAGCAGCCTTTTCAGGTTCGGGCGCGGGCGCTTGCGCCGGTGCGGTGGGCGTCTCGACAGCCTCAACAGGCGCGGGTGCAACAGGTGCGGGTGCGGCGGGAGCGGTTACCACAGGAACCGTTGCCACGGGAGCGATTGCCACGGGTGCGGCTGCGCGCGGCGCAACTTTGGGCGGAGGTGGGATCACTGGCGCGGCCGCAGCGGGGGCGACCGGAGCAGGTGTTGGCGTTGCAGTGGGCGCTACTGGCGCCTCCACCACAGCGACGGGCGCTGGCGAGGATGGAGCCGGCTCATCGGCAGCTGTTTCAGTTGCGGGGCGTGGTGCTGCGGCCGTCTTCGCGGCGGCCTTCTTGACGGGCGCCGCCTTTGCGGGCGCTTCTTCGGTACCTGCCGGCTTTTCGCCGGTGGTGTCGGTAGTAGCTGGCGATTCCGCTGTCTTGGCCGATGCAGCTGCCTTCTTCGCAGCAGCCTTCTTGACCGCCTTGACCTCTTCAGGCTGCTCGGGTCGGGTCAGACCTTCGCGTTCAGCTCGGCGCCGTACACGGTCGGCCTGCTGCTCGATAATGGTGGAGGAATGGGTTTTCGCCCCAACGCCCATGGCGTTGGAGAGTTCCATAATCTCTGCGTTGGTCATCCCGAGCTCTTTGGCGAGCTCGTGCATCCGCATGTTCTTCGACAAGACCAGTACAGCCTTTCGTGGTGTTGCGCTGAACCGGCAGACCGGCCAGCGACTCGTTAGTTGTTCATGTGCGCCATCATCGCTTCGTAGGCGAATCGGAGTTCTTCGTTTTCTGTGGCTGCGAGTGGGCGCTTCCACGCCCGCTCGAATCCACGTCGTTTCATTGCTTGCTGCAGGCAGGTGATCTGTCCTGCACACAACCAGGCCCCTCGGCCTGGCGCTGTGCGGCTGATGACGGGGGAACCGTCAGCCGTCAGCGCACACCGCACGAGCGTCGATTGGGGCCGCGTGGAGCGGCACCCGACGCACGTGCGAAGGGGCTCAGTAGTGCTATATGTCGGCGACGTCACCCTCGGCCTCCGGGGTAGTGACGACGGTGTCGGATACTTGCGTGGTCTCTGGCGCTGCCTCGGCGTCGCCTTGTTCCCACTCGTCGGCGCTGATGACAGTGCCATCGGCGTTGTGCCACTCCATTTTTCCGGTGGTGGCATTTTCGACCCACTCACCTTCGGCATAATCCTCGGCATCGCCCTGATCGATCGGCTGGCTCTCGCCACGGATATCAATACGAACGCCGGTCAGTCGTGCCGCGAGGCGTGCGTTCTGACCCTCTTTACCGATCGCCAAAGACAGCTGTTGGTCGGGCACGATGACATCGGCCTGAGTGCCGTCTTCGCTGACAATCACGTGTGTGACCCTGGCTGGCGACAACGCCTTGGCGATGAAGTCTGGGAAGTCCTCGCTGAACGGCACGATGTCGATCTTCTCGCCGCGCAGTTCGTTGACCACCATGCGAACGCGTCCACCGCGCGCACCGACGCAGGCGCCGACTGGATCGACGTTTGAATCGTTGCTCCAAACCGCGATCTTGGTGCGATGGCCTGGTTCACGTGCGCATGCCTTGATCTCCACGATGCCGTCGGCGATCTCAGGAACCTCGAGCTCGAACAGCCGCTTGATGAGGCCGGGATGGGTGCGACTGACGACGATCTGTGGGCCCTTGGCGGTCTTGCGGACCTCGACGATGTAGGCCTTGACCCGTCCGCCTGGTTCTGGCCGCTCGAACGGAACCTGCTCGGCCTGGGGCAGCAAGGCCTCGACCCGACCAAGATCGAGCAAGGTGTAGCGGCTGTCGGTCTGCTGGATGATGCCGGTGACGATGTCGCCTTCGCGGTTCGCATATTCCTCGAACTTGCGATCGCGCTCGGCTTCTCGGATGCGCTGGTTCATCACCTGGCGGAATGTCTGCGCCGCGATACGGCCGAGTTCGCCTGCGTCGGGTGTGTCGTCGCGCTCGTTGACCCAGTTGCCTTCTTCATCGATGTCGTACGCGATGAATTGGATGTCCATGGTGTCGGGGTTGATGCGCACATCAACCTCCTGCGCTGCACCTGGACGACGCTTGTAGGCCATTGCCAACGCATCGACCAGAACTTGCAGCAGCGTGTCCACAGAGATGCCTTTGTCATCGGCAAGCATGCGTACGGCTTCAGACATGTCGAGACCACTCATGCGGTCGCCTCCTCGTGTGCGATGGGAAGATCGAGCTCATCAGACGGTCCTGGAGCGGGCTTGACCTGGGTGCGCTTGGCACCCTTGCCGGCCGGCTTGGCAGAACCTGACTTGCTGCTAGGTGACTTGGTTGTGCCTGGCTTCTTGGCGGGGGCCTTGCCGGGCTTGGGGGCCGGGGCCCACGCGAACACGGTTCGTGCCCGGTCGATGAGCTCGATCGGCACCACGAATTCGGTGAGCGCAGCATCGTCGAGGCGAACGGTAGCCGTGGTGGCATCGGCCGCGATCAGCACGCCCTGAACCCGGCGAGCGCCCTGCAGTACCTCACGCAGGCGAATGGCAACGGTCTTGCCGATCTCGCGCTGGAAGTGAGCGGGGGTTCGCAGGGTGCGTTCGAGGCCAGGGCTCGACACTTCGAGCGTGTAGTTGCCTGGAATGGGGTCGTTGTGTTCGAACTCACGGTTGAGCAGGCGGGTGATGAGTGCCAACTTGTCGAGCGTGACTCCACCATCACTACCGGGTGGGGTGTCGACCGTGATCTTAAGAATGCCGCCATTGAATTCGAGGTCGTACAGATCGAGCTGCAGGTCAGCGACCATTGGAGCAACGAGCGCGCGAATCTTTTCATTCACTGGAGCAGTTGTCATGTGGTCACCTTCTCTCGGGCTTCGAATTGTCCTCGAATCGGGGAAAACTCATCGGGTTGAAACAAAAGGCGTGGGTATGGACCCACGCCTTGTGTCGTTGTGCGAACTTCGGGCGGTCCGAGTATATCGGGCCGATACAGTCGTGAGACGCCGCTGACCACGCCAAACAGCGGCTGGCCCGACCAGGCCAACAGAGGCGCAAGAGTCCCACCGAGGCAGTGAGGTTCCACCGTGTTGCGAATGTCGACATTGTTCCTACGAACACTGCGCGAGAACCCTGTCGACGCAGAAGTCGCCAGCCATCGTCTCTTGGTCCGCGGCGGCTACATCCGCCGTGCGGCCCCCGGCGGCTACACCTGGTTGCCGCTCGGCTGGATTGTGTACCGCAATGTCGAGCGCATCGTGCGTGAGGAAATGAACGCTGCAGGCTTCCAGGAGGTGCACTTCCCAGCGATGTTGCCCCGTGAGCCCTACGAAATCAGCAACCGGTGGACTGAATACGGCGACAATCTCTTTCGACTCAAAGACCGCCGCGGCAACGACTTCCTCCTCGCGCCCACGCACGAGGAAATGTTCACGCTACTCGTCAAGGACCTCTACAGCAGCTACAAAGACCTACCGCTGCACATCTATCAGATCCAGACGAAGTTCCGCGATGAAGCCCGCCCCCGTGCCGGTTTGTTGCGCGGCCGCGAGTTCGTGATGAAGGACTCGTACAGCTTTGATGTCGACGATGCCGGCCTGCAGCGCAGCTACGAACAGCACCGCACCGCATACATCAAGACCTTCGACCGCCTGCATCTGCCGTACGTCATCGTGTCTGCGATGAGCGGCGCGATGGGTGGATCGGCCAGCGAGGAATTCTTGGCGCCGATCGAGGTGGGCGAGGACTCGTTCGCGCGTTGCACAAGCTGTGACTATGCCGCCAACACCGAAGCTGTGCGCGTTCGACCGCCTGAACCAACATCTTGGGAAGGCACACCGGCGTCGGTCGTTGCGGACACACCAGACACCCCCACGATCCAGACGTTGGTCGACCTCATCAACGCCCGCCCCGATCTTCGTCGCCCAGACCGCGACTGGACAGCGGCCGACACCTTGAAGAACGTAGTCGTGAAACTCAAGCATCCCGATGGCACGTTCTCTTCGCTCGCAGTCGGCTTGCCGGGCGATCGCGAGGTCGACATCAAACGGCTCGAAGCCCAAGTCGGCCCCGCCGAGGTCATTGCGTTCGAGGCCGAAGACTTCGCCAAGAATCCTGCGTTGGTCAAGGGCTACATCGGCCCGAACTCACTCGGCAAGGACAAGGCGTCGGGCATCCCTTATCTCGTCGACCCGCGTATCGTCGATGGCTCGTCGTGGGTCACGGGCGCCGACATTGCGGGCCGTCACGTGCTGTATCTCACGATGGGTCGCGATTTCACGCCCGATGGCGTGATCGAGGCCGCCGAGGTGCACGGCGGAGATCCTTGCCCAACCTGTGGCGAGTCGTTGGAAATCGCGCGTGGCATCGAGATCGGGCACATCTTCCAGCTCGGCCGCAAGTACGCAACATCGCTCGGCCTGACGGTGCTCGACCAGAACGGCAAACAGGTGACCGTGACTATGGGCAGCTATGGCATCGGCGTTTCGCGCGCAGTCGCGGCAGTTGCCGAGACGGTGGCCGACGACAAAGGCCTGTGCTGGCCGCGCGAGATCTCGCCTGCCGACGTACACATCGTGATCACCGGTAAACCAGCCGATCCGCAGGGGCCCGCCGCAGAACAATTGGCTGCCGACCTCGAGGCCGCAGGTGCTCGGGTGCTGCTCGACGATCGGGTCGGGGTCTCACCTGGCATCAAGTTCAACGACGCCGAACTGCTCGGCGTACCCACCATCGTGGTTGTCGGTAAGGGCCTCGCCAACGGCACCATCGAGGTCAAAGACCGCAAGACCGGCGAACGAGTCGACGTGCAGGTGGACCAGATCGTGGCCCACCTGCTCGACGTCTGCGGTATTCGTCGCTGACTACATGTCGTGGGCTTCAGCCACCTCGACCGTGCCGCCAGCAGAAAGGATCGGACAACCCTTGGCCAGCTCGACCGCAGCATCCAGGTTTGCGGCATTGACCAAGCTGTAGCCGGTTGCCGGGTTCGCACCGCCGCCAGCCGATGCTGTGCCGCCGGGGCTGACCGTCTTGGCGTCACCAAACGGGTTGCCGCCATCGATGACGGCCTCGCCGAGCGAACCGAACCAGTTCCCCCACGCGGCCATGATGTCTTCTGGCGAAGTGCCCGGCTCTGGTGCGCCGCCGCCGTGGTAGATGAATACGAACTTGCTCATTGTGTGCTCCTCGAGATCGAGATGTGTTGATGTTGGTGCTGATGATGCTGCTGTGATTTGTCGTGTTCTCGACGCCTCGTGCCACCGACGAACGACAGCGACGCGAACAGACATGTTTGCACGCGTTTCTTGTGGGCCGTGACGAGCGGTTGGACGAACGTCTGGTTGATCTCAGTGGGCCAGACTGTCTGTATGACCGCGAGCACTGGGATGCTGACCGATCGTTATGAGTTGACGATGCTCGCGGCCGCGCTCAGCGATGGCACCGCACAACGACCATGCGTGTTCGAAGTGTTCGCGAGGCGACTACCCGAAGGTCGGCGATACGGCGTGGTTGCGGGTACCGCTCGAGTGCTCGACGCGATCATGTCGTTCGGAGTCGACCAGGACGAACTGCAGTGGCTGCACGACACGGGCGCCGTCGACGAACCGACCGCCATGTGCATGCGCGACTACCGTTTCACGGGATCCGTCGATGGATATCCAGAAGGCGAGGTGTTCTTCGGCGGCTCACCGATTCTCACGGTGCGCGCAACCTTTGCCGAGGCAGTGGTGCTCGAGACCGTGGTGCTGTCGATCCTGAACCACGATTCCGCTGTCGCCGCAGCCGCGGCGCGCATGGTGATCGCCGCACAGAGGCGACCCATCATCGAGATGGGTTCTCGACGTACACACGAGCAGGCCGCCGTCGCCGCCGCGCGTGCGGCATATCTCGCAGGTTTTGCGTCCACATCGAATCTCGCGGCTGGTCGCGCATTCCACATACCCACCGCTGGAACCATGGCGCATGCGTTCACGCTGCTGCACGGCGACGAAGAAGCAGCCTTTCGATCGCAGGTGTTGTTGTACGGCGCAGCCACCACCTTGCTCGTCGACACATACGACATCACCCGCGGCATCGAAAACGCGGTGGCCGCGGCAGGGCCCGACCTTGCCGCGATTCGCATCGACTCCGGTGATCTCGGTGTGCTCGCCCACCAGGCCAGGGCGCAACTCGATGCAGCGGGCAACCACGCGACCAAGATCGTTGTGAGCGGCGACCTCGACGAGTACGCGATCGCCGGCCTCGCCGCTGCACCCGTCGATATGTACGGCGCGGGCACCGCAGTGGTCACCGGCTCGGGTGCGCCGACCGCTGGTCTGATCTACAAATTGGTCGAGGTCGACGGGCGACCGGTGGCCAAACGGTCCGAGCACAAGACCACTCACGGCGGCGCCAAACTCGCGTGGCGCGCCCATCGACCAAGCGGCACGGCAACCGACGAGATCGTGATGACGGGTACAGCCGAGGTCTGTGCGCGCGAACTCATTCGGTTGGGCGGTGACTACCCGTATCGGCGACGACTTCAAGACACCCTGATACGAGACGGCATGCCGACCGCCGCCGGCAGTGTCAGCCTTGACAGCGCGCGCGACCGCCTGCGCGACACGCTGCACAC
>JAYTWP010000061.1:0-9321 GCA_043743395.1 Actinomycetota bacterium
TCACACGCGAGGACACAGACCAGCTCAGCTTCGTTTGCGAGCGCTGAAAACGCAGTAAGAATGCCTCCGAGCGGACCCTCACCCGGGTACAAGTCGTCAATGTGTTGCAGTCGGCCGGCGAGTGATGCTGGGCCCACAGCAACCACCCGAATGCAACCGGCTCTTTCGAGCACAGCCCCAACGCGATCGACCATCGGCTCTCCATCGATCTCGATGAGCGCCTTATCCCTGCCCATCCGCCGGCTGCTACCGCCGGTGAGTACGGCGCCGGCGATGTCTGAGAGATCGACGCCGATAGCGCGGCCGTCAGCCATCAGACGGGATACCACTGGGATCGAGTTGTTGGATGAACAGCGCGATCCTTTCGGCCTCGTCGGTCTCGCCGATCCGCTCGGCCATGTCTCCAAGCCCACGTAACGCGCGCAAGAAACCCCGGTTGTTCTCGTGGCTCCAACGGACATATCCCGAACCGCGCCAACCGCTTGCGCGCAGCGCATCGAGGCCACGGTGATAGCCAACGCGATACGCGGCGTAGCGCTCGACGTCATCACGACCCAGATCGCCAAGACGCGCCCAGGCATCGATGTAGCGCGGCCAAATTGCCACCACGGCCGACACCGCTTCACGACGGGCTTCAGCGTCGCCGTCGAGCGCCTGCTCAAGTGCGTGACGAGCAGCGGGGTCGGGCAACGGGAGCTCAGTGGTGGGCGGACCCTGAGGGGTTAGCTGAATAGGTCGCTCATCGCTCATGTGCCAAGACTACGAGGCGTAGCCGATGACCATTGCCGCGGTCCGAAGGATCGCTCAACGTAACGTGTACGCATGAACGCTTTGACGCTCTCGAACGCCAAGAACATCGCCATCATCGTCGTTGGTATTCTCCTACTCCTAGCAATCATCTCGGCAAAGGTTGTCACGAGCGTCACTAAGAAGGCGATCTTGTTGCTGGTTCTCGGGGCGCTCGCCCTTGGGGTGTTCTACCAGCGCCAAGCGCTGCAGTCCTGTGCCGACAAGGTCAAGGACGGCATCACGAATGGCGAAGCGACCTGCACATTCTTCGGAACCGACATCCACATCAAGGCTCCATTGCCCTGAGTTCGAGGGCACCCTCCCACTCGCCACCAACGCGACGAAGAAGCGGTTCCACGATCATCGACTGGAAGATGTCGGAGTGACTGAGCGGTGCGTCGTGACGGCAGCCGGCAAGTTCTACAAGGTCGCAGCGATTCAGTTGATCGTGTAGGAATCTCATGCCTTCACGATGATGCTCGGCCCCGCGCGAGCCGTAGCTCGCGATGACCGGGCACGTGATCTCTGACGCCCGCCAAGGCGAATTCGTGTGCAGATCGCGGAGCTCACCGATCATCGCTGCGCCCTCGGCTCGTCGGGTCGTGCGAGTTCGCTCGGGCAGCGCCTCCCAATTCTTGTCGCCAATGAGGCGGCGCATAAACCTCTCCGCCGCGTCGGCGACATCGCCCTCGCCTGCACGCGCAGCCGCTCCGGCCGTTGTGCCGGGCCACCACGGCTCCCATGAGAGCGGCGTTTCGTACACCGCCACGCCGCGAACGAGGTGAGGATGACGGCTCGCCGCGGCCAGAGCAACGTTGCCGCCATAGCTGTGGCCGATGAGAACTGCCGGCTTGCTGGCAAGCAACGTGATGAGATCATCGACCTGCACACCCATATCGAACGGGCCGTCGTGCGGAGTCGATCGGCCGTAGCCGCGTCGGTCGTAGCGCAGTACCCGGAGCCGACCGTCCAACCGCCGGCTCAGCTTCAGCATTCCCGTAGAACGGTCCATCGTGCCGTGGATCAGCGCAATGAGTGGCGCGCCATCGGGGCCTGAGTGATCGCTCCAGATCGAGTTCATCCGACTCGGACCAACCGCAGCACGTCGGTCGCCGCGCCGCTTGGCCGATCGGGCGCGCCCGCCAGCACAGCAACGACAGCGCCCGCGCTGATGAGTTGATGTTGTACAGCCGACTCGATCGCGAACCACACGAGTTCGTCCGTTGAGCCATAAGTATCCACGTGTAGCGGCGTGACGCCCCACGTGAGCGACATCGATCGCACCGTTGCCACATTCGGGCTGAGCCCGATGAGGCGCGCCGTCGGCCGGAACCGTGCCATCGCGCGTGCCGTTCGCCCGGACACGGTGCAGCACAAGATCGCCTCTGCCTCCGCGTCGGCAGCGGCTTGCGCGCACGCATGGGTAATGGCCATCGTGATGCGATCGCTCGCGTCCGTCCATTGCCGACGCTGCACCCGCCCAAGCCGCGCACCCCATTGCGCGTACGAGGCTTCTCGTTCGGCCCGAAGCGCAATCTGGGCCATGGTCGTCACGACAAGTACGGGGTCGATGCCGATGGCTGTTTCGGCTGAGAGCATGACTGCGTCGGTTCCATCGAACACGGCGTTCGCGACATCACTGACCTCGGCTCGCGTCGGGGCCGGGGACACGATCATGCTCTCGAGCATTTGTGTTGCGGTGATCACCGGCACACCGGCTTCAACACACTGCCGAATGATCTTCTTCTGCAAGTGCGGCACATCTTCGAGGGGGCACTCGATGCCGAGATCGCCTCGCGCCACCATCACGGCGTCGCTCACGGAAATGATCGCGTCCAGATTGGCAACGGCAGGGATGGTTTCGATCTTCGCAACGAGCCGCACAACGTACGGCGCCGTGGCCTCACGCACCCGCATCACGTCGATGGCATCGCGAACGAAGGAGATGCCGATAAAATCGACGCCCTCAGCGGCCATCGCTGCTGCGAGCACAAGGTCCTCGTCGGTGGGTGCCGTGAGACGAAGCCGCTCACTGGGAAGGTGGATGCCTGGCCGGCCCTGGGCGCGCCCCCCAGTTTCCACCCGAACGACCAGCTCGTCGCGTCCGACGAAGGTGACGCGAAGTGTGATCCCGCCGTCGCCCACCACGACACGGTCGCCCACACGAACGTCGCCAACCAACGACGGATAATCGACGGTGACGACATTCTCATCGCTGGCCGTGACTCCCGGCTGCAAGCGAAGCTCGTGGCCAACGGTGAGCAAACTGCCACCCTCGGGAAAGCGGCCGGCGCGTACCTTCGGACCCGGAAGATCGGCGAGCACTGCGATGGGCCGATCGACCGCGGCGGCTGCGGCGCGCACCAAGCGCAGGCGCTGTACGTGCTCATCAATTGGCCCATGACTGAGGTTCAGGCGAACGACATCGACGCCGGCACGCATCAACGCCTCGAGCATGGTCTGGCTCTCGCTTGCGGGGCCAATTGTTGCCACGATCTTCGTTCGACGGTTCATAGCTGCTTATCTAGTCTCTTATGGAGCTGTTGTTGATTCGTCATGCCTTGCCTATTCGCCGAGAGCTCGAGGAGGGAGCCGCTGATCCCGAGCTGAGCGAGGCAGGGCACGCGCAGGCCAAGCACCTTGCCGAGTACCTCTCAAGCGAAGAACTGCACGCAATCTACGCGAGTCCGATGAAGCGTGCTCAACAAACCGCCGCCCCGCTGGGCGCGCGGCTGAACTTGCCGGTCCAACTCATCGACGGTGTCGCCGAATTCGATCGCAACTCGAGCGAATACGTGCCGGTAGAAGAGCTGAAGGCTGCCAACGACCCGCGCTGGCAACAAATACTGGACAACAGTTGGGAGGGCCGTGACGAGACACAAGAGGAATTCGGGCGACGTGTGTGCCTCGCCGTGGAGTCAATCGTCTCTGCACACACCGGCAACAACGTGGCCATCGTGTGTCATGGCGGTGTCATCAACTCGTACCTCGCCCGAGTGTTGGGCACCCCTGAAAGCACCGGCTTCTTCTACCCCAACTACACATCAATCCATCGCGTCCTCGCGGCTCGTAGCGGACAGCGGCAGATCATCACCGTCAACGAGACGGCCCATCTGCGTGGCACCGGACTGCCGATCGGCCTCTACGGTAAGTGAGATGAGCGAACTCGCCCCGGACAGCATCGGTGACCTTGTTGCCTATCTCGACTCCTCAGCGTCACCGTGGCATGCGGTGGCCGCAACTGTGCGCCGACTCGAAGCCGCCGGTTTCCGACACGTGGTGGAGACCGATCCGTGGCCGTCCGTGCCCGCTGGCTATGTCGTACGCGGTGCAGCCCTCGTCGCATGGAGACGCGCCGACTCTGCAGACGCATCGTCACCGTTTCGTATCGTTGGCGCGCACACGGATTCTCCCTGCCTGCGCATCAAGCCTCGTCCAGACACCGCGACACTTGGTTGGAAACAGCTCGCCGTGGAGGTCTACGGCTCGCCGCTGCTCAACTCATGGCTCGACCGTGACCTCGGCATTGCCGGTCGAATCGTCCTTCGTGATGGCTCTGCAAGAGACGTCGCAGTGGACGAACCCATCGCCCGCGTCGCACAGTTGGCGATCCATCTCGATCGCGATGTGAACGACAAGGGCCTCGTGCTCGACAAGCAGCAACATCTGACCCCGGTGTGGGGCACCGGTGCTGCCGCCGATGGCGACTTCAACCGCTGGCTCGCTGAACGGGCCAATATTGCCGCGCCCGATATCGCATGGTGGGAGCTGTCCCTCTTCGACACCACGAAGGCCGCCGTGCTGGGAGCCGATCGATCGTTGCTGGCGAGCGCGCGGCTCGACAACCAACTCAGTTGCTGGGCCGCGACACTCGCGCTCATCGACTCGGCGAGCGCAGAGCACACCAGTGTCATCGCGTTGTTCGATCACGAAGAAGTAGGTTCGGAAAGTAATAGCGGTGCCAGCGGACCACTGCTCAGCACGGTGCTCGAACGACTTGCGAGCGCGCATGGCGGCGACCGTGACAGCTTCCACCGCGCACTCGCCGGTTCATCGTGTGTGTCGGCGGACAACGCACATGCGGTGCACCCGAACTACCCCGAACGCCACGAGCCAGGCCATCGCCCGATGGTCAATGGCGGGCCTGCCATCAAGGTCAACTCCAACCAGCGCTACGCGACAAGCGCCGAGACGGCAACGCTGTTTCAGCGTGCGTGCGAACAAGCGGACGTACCATGGCAGGTCTTCGTGTCACGCAACAACATGCCGTGTGGTTCAACCATCGGGCCGCTCACGGCGACGGCTCTCGGAATCCCCACTGTTGACGTCGGCGTCCCGCAACTCTCCATGCACTCGGCTCGCGAACTGTGTGGGATCAACGACCCGGTGTACCTCGCCAAAGCGCTGAGCCGGTACTTCAGCATCTGACGTGTGCGCTGGCAGCGTGGCGTAATGTTCGGTAATGGAACTTGCCTCGACACCAGGATCAACATCGCCATCACACGCCGTTTGGGAGCTCGTCCTGCGCGCCTCGATGGCATGGTCGAACCAGGATCCCATTGGAATGGCGGCCTGCTATGAAGAGACTGCCTCGCTCACGATCAACGGCGGGGTGCCCGCAACGGGTCGCGCCGAACTGGCTGCAACGGCGGCCAGCTACATGGAAGCCTTCCCCGATCTACGCGTCAGCGTCAACAGCGTGCTCGTCGCCGGAGGTTCTGTCTTTTGGGCGTGGACGCTCGGCGGAACAAACACCGGTTCCGGCGGTACCGGCAACAGGGTCAGAGTGAGCGGTATCGAACTCTGGACGATTGGCGAATCAGGACTTGTCGCCAATTCCATCGGCTTCTACGACGCTGACACGTACGATCGCCAGTTGGCGCACGGCATCGAACTGTAGGCAGCGGGACTACTTCAGCCCGACGCTCACCTGCGCGGCATCGAAAAGGATCTGCAATTGAGTGTGGAGTTCGGCAGTGAGCCGCTTCACCTCGGTGCGCGGGGCCCGACCGTTGCCGTCGATCATCGGATAGATCGGTTTGCCGACAATGACGCGAACCTTGTGCGGGTAGATCAACTTCGCGCCCTTGGGCATGACTCGTTCTGACCCACCGATGCCAACAGGAACGACCGGCACGCGCCCACGACACGCCACGTACGCGGCACCCTCGAACAGCGGTTGCACGATGGGCCCCGATTTGCGTTCGCCTTCGGGGAACATCACCAGCGGTTCACCTTGGTTGAGGACGTGCATACACCGCTTGAGCGCCTCTATATCGGTGGTACCACGGGTGACGGGAAACCCGCCGACCGACGACAACAGCCAACCGAACGGCCGGTTCTTCCACATGGTGTCCTTGCCCATGAATCGCATACGACGCCGAGTGACGCCAGCCGCGATCGGCGTGTCGACGTAACTGCGATGCACCGGTGCAAGCACATAGGCGCCGGTCCGGGGCAAGTTCTCCTTGCCCTCCACCGACATGCGCGTCATCAACCGAACGAACCCAGTAGCGATTGCCTTCCAGAATTGGTACGAGGCCTTGCTCCAATAGCTCTGATCTGCGAAGAACGACTCGACCTCGCTCACACCGCTCCTTTCAGCAATTGCTGGATCGCGACGAGCACCGCCTCAATACCTAGACCGCTCGTGTCTACCACAATCGAACCATCTGCCTCACGGAGCGGGCTATCGGCACGCGAAGAATCGCTGTTGTCTCTGAGCGCGATCGCGCGTTCGATGTCGTCGATATCGCCGCCCGCCTCCGCCACGCGACGTTCTGCACGAACCCGTGGAGACGCAGTCAGATACAGCTTCAGCATGGCGTCCGGAAAGACGACGGAACCGATGTCGCGGCCCTCGATCACTCCCCCGCCTCGCGCCTCAGCCCAGGCGCGTTGGCGTGCACGCAACTCGGCGCGTACTTCACTGTTCGCGGCGACTGCACTGACCGCCGCGGTGATCTCGCTACTGCGAATTGCGACCGTGGCATCGGTACCATCGACGATCACGCCCTCGTCGCCGACATCGAGCACAATCTGACGCGACAGTTCGCCGATACCGGTTATGTCGTCGAGCGCAACGCCGCGGTGCAGAGCCGCAAAGGTGACTGCGCGGTACATCGCACCGGTATCGAGGTACTCAAGACCAAGACGTTTGGCGAGAGCGCGCGCGACTGTTGATTTGCCGGCTCCGGCCGGACCATCGATAGCAACGACTTTCACCAGTTGGTCCCCTGCGGGCGCCCTTCGTCGTAACCAGCGGCACTTTGCACACCAACGACTGCTCGCTCATGGAATTCAGAGATGTTCGCGGCGCCAGCGTACGTACACGACGACCGCACACCGGCAACGATCTGATCCAGAATGTCCTCGACCCCTGGCCGATCGTGATCGAGGTACATACGCGACGTGCTGATGCCTTCCTCGAACAACTCTTTGCGGGCGCGCTCAAAGGCCGTCTCTGCCCTGGTGCGGTTCTTGACCGCACGGTTCGAGGCCATGCCGAAACTCTCTTTGTACAGACGACCGTCAGGATCACGCAACGTGTCTGCAGCGGATTCGTAGGTGCCGGCAAGCCACGAGCCGAACATGACACTGGCGGCACCCGCGGCGAGGGCGAGTGCGACGTCGCGGGGATAACGCACGCCGCCATCGGCCCATACGTGCTTACCGAGCCGGGCAGCCTCCTCGGCACATTCCAGCACTGCCGAGAACTGCGGACGGCCGACGCCGGTCATCATGCGCGTCGTGCACATCGCACCGGGGCCAACACCAACCTTGAGGATGTCGGCACCGGCCTCAATGAGCTGACGAGTGCCCGCAACGGTCACGATATTGCCAGCGACGATCGGTGTATCGGGTGCGACCGCGCGCACTTCTTCCACAGCACGAAGCGCACGCGTCTGATGTCCATGTGCAGTGTCGATGACGAGCACGTCCACACCCATATCGAGCAACGCCTGAGCGCGCGTGGCGGGGTCTCCATTGATGCCAACGGCTACTGCGATCAGCAGCCGTCCCTGGCTATCGATAGCGGGCTTGTAGATGGTGCTGCGCAGCGCACCCTTGCGCGTGACGCAGCCGAGCAAACGGCCATCGTCGTCGATGACTGGTGCGACCGTCAGACGTTGCCCGGAGAGGCGCTCGAAGATCTCCTCGGCGGTGACGTTCGCCTCGAGGGTGACGAGTTCGCGACTCATCACATTCTGGAGCTGGGTGAAGCGGTCGAAGCCGGCTGCGTCGCCTTCGGTGAAGATGCCGACAGGGCGATCGTCATCCACCACGACAACCGCGCCATGAGCGCGCTTGTGAATGAGGCCGAGCGCATCGCCAACGGTGTGCTGCGGTGACAACGAGATGGGCGTTTCGAATACCGGATGGCGTGTCTTGATGAAGTTGACGACCTGCTCGGTGACATCGAGCGGAATGTCCTGTGGCAGAACCGTCAGCCCGCCCCGACGCGCCACTGTTTCTGCCATACGTCGGCCAGCGACAGCAGTCATATTGGCGACGACAACCGGGATCGTCGTTCCGAGACCATCGGGGGTGCTGAGGTCGACGTCGAGGCGACTCGGCACCGACGACAGGCTCGGCACCATGAACACATCGCTATAGGTCATGTCGTAAGGGGGCACTTCATTCAGAAATCGCATGACTCGTTACCTCGTTCCGTCGAGCATCTCGTCGCAAGAGCCGCCATAGGCTACGGCCATTTTCGACCCACCTGCTACGCCGTATAGCCTGCAGCCCATGACAGCACCGGTGGTTCTCGTGCATGGATGGGGTGGATCGTTCCGAACCACATGGCAAAAGAGCGGTTTCACGGCTCTGCTCGAGGACACCGACCGCGTCGTCATCGGTGTCGATCTACTCGGCCACGGCGAAGCCCCGAAGCCTCATGACCCGGCCGCCTACACCGATCTCACCGCTCGCGTCATCGAGGCACTTCCAGATGAACCTGTCGACGCGATCGGTTTCTCGCTCGGCGCGCTCACCTTGTTGCGTTTGGCGTGCAATGAACCACAACGCTTCCACAAGCTCGTACTCGCCGGCATCGGTGAGAACGTGTTCCGATCGGATGAAACCGCGACCGAACGCATCCTTGCCGCGCTCGAGGGAACGGCCGACCCCGACGACAACATCGCCCGACTCTTTGGGCAATACGCCGACCAGCCGGGCAATGACAAACAGGCCCTCGCTGCGGTCATGCGCAGGCCATCGGCAGGACCGTTCACCGTCGAGCAACTCGCAGCAGTCTCATGTCCGACCCTTGTCGCCATCGGTGACCTCGATTTCGCCGGGCCTGGCGATCGGCTTGCGGCCGCGTTACCCAACGCTGAGCTCGCCGTGTTGCGCAAGGTCGATCACTTCGCCACACCCGAGGCCTTCGCGTTCATCGACGCCACCCTCGAATTCCTCGATGCCACGCACGGGTGAACACGGCCCCGTGACCGACCCGATCGGCGACGCAGTCGAGGTACTTCGCCGCGGCGGCTTGGTTGGGATGCCGACTGAAACGGTATACGGCCT
>JAYTWP010000062.1:0-6106 GCA_043743395.1 Actinomycetota bacterium
GCAAGCTCTACGAACGGCGTGAAGCCAACGCTGAGTGGGGCTCAGACGAACACCGCTTGCTCCGCCGAGCCCGGATCAATGCAGCCCAGGTGGAGCAAGGCTTCAAGAGTCAAACGCTCGGACTCCCAACGTTCCTTCTCGGCGGAGCATTCCTCACGACCGTGCTCTCGGCGATTCAGAACCTGCTTCGCAACGCGATCAAGTCGGGTCTGGCCACCGTGATCTTCGGGGTCGTCTTGGTGCTCGTGCTCGGCGCAATCGCGTGGGCCGCGTTGTACGGAGCGGGTGTATCTCGTCGACGAATCCGCCTGTGTACCGATCAGCCGATGAAGGCCCTCTGGGAGACGATCGGTGCCGCCGGCAATCCCCCGCGCGACGCGAGCTTCAATTTCGCGCTCTATGCGATCGTGCTCACGTTTCTGGCGTGGATCGTGATCCCCTTGGTCGTGTGGGTGGTTTTCAGACACACGGGGTAAACGCCGCACAGCGTCAACTCAACCGCGACCACTGCGGCTACCCGCTGGGAGGCAGAACACGCGAGTGGTCGAGGTCCTCGAAACGATCGACCTGACGCAGCGACGGAAACGCGAACCAGCACACGCCGACGACCGCGATGGTTGCGATTCCACCTCCGATCACCGCCACGGGCAGACCGAGGTACTGCGCGGCGATACCACTCTCGAATGCGCCCAGTTCGTTGGATGCGCCGATGAACACGTTCTCGACGGCGAGCACACGGCCACGCTTTTCGTCGGGTGTCACCAACGGCACAAGTGAGCCGCGCACGAAAACGCTCACCATGTCGGCACCGGCCAACACAACGAGTGCCAAGAACGCGATCACATAGCTGTGCGTGACACCGAGCAGTACCGTGGCCAGGCCGAAGACGGCGACTGCACAAAACAGCGCCCGCCCAACGTGGCGTCGCAGTGGACGAATCGACACGAACAAGGCCATCGATGCCGCACCGATGCCACCCGCTGCGCGCAGCCAGCCATACGCGACATCGCCCACGTGCAGTCGATCCTTCGCGATGACGGGTAACAGCGCAACCGCTCCTCCGAACAACACCGCAAACAAATCGAGGGTGATCGCGCCCAGCACGATCGGTGTGTGCCTGATGAACCGCAGCCCTTCGAGAGCGCTGCGCAGCGTTGGCTTCTCGTCGGGGGTCGGAGTGATCGGTGCGCGCCGAAATTGCAGACCGAGCAGCCACGTGAGCCCAAGGAAGATGGTGACACTCACAACTGCGTATGGCACCCACGTACCCATGGAATACAACCAGCCTGACAGGGCTGGGCCAATAATAATCGCTGCGGTCCATGTCGCGTTGAACAGTGCGATCACCCGTGGCAATGCTCGGTCGGGAGCGACCATTGGCGGCATTGCTCTGATCGCCGGGGCGTTGAAGGCTCTGAAGATACCGAACACCACTGCGATCACGAAGAACGGCCAGACCGCAGTGGGTTTGCTGAGCGAATACAACATCAGCGCGATTGCACATCCCAGCTCACCCGAGAGCGCCAGCGCGGCGATCTTCTTGCGGTTGAAGCGGTCGGCGAGCGACCCGGTGATGAGCACCAGGACGGGTGCCGGAGCGAACTCGGCGAGACCCAGCCACGCCAAGTCGATCGAGCGGTCTGTGATATCGAAGATCTGCTTGCCGAGCACCGCTGCCTGCAGCGCGATACCGACCGAAATCAGCGTGTACGCCCCCAGGAGAATACGAACATCGCGATCTGCAAGCACCTCTCGACCCGACGGCACCGACGTCGCAGAAATCTCGGAGGCGGATTCAGTCACGGCAGACGACGCTACAGATACTCGCTGCACAATCAGGCAACGCTTTGTGTTACACAAGCCGCATGACTTCATTCGCAGACGAAACACAATGGATGGATGCCACCGATCAGGCAGCGCTCGTGGCGCGCGGAGACGCGAAGCCACTCGAACTGCTCGATGCAGCGATCGAGCGCATCGAACGCATCGACCCAGTGCTCAATGCGGTTGTCATCAGGTGGTTCGACCACGCACGCGATGTTGCAACAAGCCCAGATCTGCCAGCTGGCCCGTTCCGGGGAGTGCCGTTCCTTCTCAAGGATCTCTTCGCCACCTATGCCGGGCAACGCATCAGCAATGGCAACGTCGCCCTGAAGAACGCGAACACGATCTCGGACATCGACACCACGTTGGTGGCGCGGTATCGCGCCGCAGGGCTCGTGATCGCTGGTCGCACGAACAGTCCCGAACTCGGCAGTGTGCCCACCACAGAGCCTCTCGCCTGGGGACCGACTCGTAATCCATGGGACACCACGCGTACGCCCGGCGGCTCGAGCGGCGGCGCAGCTGCGGCGGTGGCTTCGGGCATGGTGCCGTTCGCACACGCCAGTGATGGCGGAGGATCCATCCGCATTCCTGCATCGTGCTGCGGATTGGTGGGACTCAAGCCCAGCCAAGGTCGCATCACGTTCGGCCCGGCGCGCAACGAAAGCGGACTCGGTGTTGAACACTGCGTCAGTCGCACCGTTCGCGACAGCGCCGCGTTGTTGGACGCAACCCGCGGACCCGGAATCGGCGACACTGTCGTGGCGCCCGCGGCGAGTCGGCCGTACACGGACGAGCTCGGCGTTGACCCGGGTCGGCTACGGATCGGTCTTCTCGATCACCATCCTCAGGGTGGGCACGTCGATCAAGACTGCACGGACGCGGCCCGTGCGGCCGCAGCACTGCTGGAGTCGCTCGGCCACTACGTGGAGCCCGCATGGCCGGCCGCGCTCGAGGATGCCAGCTTTGCTTCACAGTTCGGAGCGCTCTGGAGCACCAACATGGGTGTGTCGCTGAGCATGTTCGAGGAGATGATCGGTCGCCCCCTCGGCCCCGATGAATTCGAACCGATGAACCGTGCCCAAGCCGATTTCGCAAAGCTCTTCACATCTATCGACTATGCACGGGCGCTCGCCGCCGTCGCGATGTTCCGCCGCTCGGTGCAGACATGGTGGACCGAAGGCTGGGACCTGCTCCTCACGCCAACCCTGGCCCAGGCACCGGTGCCACTCGGCACCTTCGCCAACAACGCGGACCAGCCCATGGCACCGCTCGCGCGATCGGGCACATTCGTGCCGTTCACACCAGCCTGGAATACGTCGGGTCAGCCCGCGATCAGTTTGCCCCTGTACTGGACCGCCGAAGGACTACCGATCGGCGTGCAGCTCGTCGCGGCCTACGCACGCGAAGATGTGTTGTACCGCGTTGCGAGTCAGCTCGAACAAGCTCAGCCATGGGCGCAACGCACCCCACCGGTGTAATCGCACCGGTCTGTCAGCGCACCGGTCTGTCAGCGCGCCGTCCAGCCGCCGTCGACGATGAGTGACTGACCCGTCATGAACGTGCTCGCCTTGCTTGCCAGCAACAAGAGCGCTCCGTCCAACTCATGTTCCTCGCCCATACGCGGAATCGGCGAATTGGTGGAGATGAAGCGCTGACTTGCGGCGTCGGTGTCCATGCCTGCCGTCATCTCGCTGTCGAACCACCCTGGACACAGCGCGTTGACGCGTACACCTTTGCGAGCCCACTGCAGTGCCAATTCTCGGGTGAGGTTCACGACGGCTCCTTTTGAGGCGCAGTAGTGAGCCTGCTTCACGGGAGCTGATCCGACATGGCCGAGCATCGAAGCGATGTTGACGATGCTGCCGTATTTCTGTGCCACCATCGGCACCGAGACCAACTTGCTGAGCTGCCAGACAGCAGTGACGTTGAGCTCCATTGCGTGTCGAAACGTATCGATGTCTTCATCCTCGATCGCGACCTTGCGGCCGACGCCGGCGTTGTTCACGAGCACATGTACGGTGCCGAATCGGTCGAGCACATCCGCGACAAGGCGCTCACGATCGTGTGGACGCGAGAGGTCGACGTTCATCACCATCGCCCCAGGCATCTCGGCTGCAAGTTCGCGCAAGCGATCGCCGCGGCGAGCAGCGACCACGACGCTCGCGCCCGCCGCGTGCAGAACACGCGCGAAACGATGGCCGAGACCCGACGACGCGCCAGTGACGATGGCCACCTGACCGTCGAGACGGAACTGCGAGACAGGGTCCGCCAATGGCGCGGGTGACACTTTGGACGATGCAGACATGTACGCCACGCTAGGGCCGCAAGTGGGCAGCACGTGGTAACACTCGCTCGGCACATCAGGCGTGTGAAACGATGCGCAGATGGCCAATCGTGCGTTGCCCCTCGTCGTCCTCGTTCACGGCGCCTGGCACGGCGCTTGGTGCTGGTCGGCCCTGCAGTCCGAACTTGATTCGCGAGGTATCGCTTCGTTCGCGATCGACCTACCGGGTCACGGCACGTCGCTCGAGCCTCTGGGCGATCTGCACGGTGACGCCGCATACCTGACACAAGTGCTCACGAAGGTGGGTGAGCCCGTGGTGTTGGTCGGTCATTCATACGGGGGCGCCGTCATCAGTCAGGCAGCGGCGGCCGCAACAAATGTGGTGCACCTCGTCTACCTCACCGCGTTCGTGCCCGACATCGGCGAGGGCGTGGCCGGCCTGCTGCAGTCGATGGCTCCCGCCGCCACAACGCTCAGTTCGGCAATGATCATCGGCGATGGTGGGCTCAGCACGATCAATCCCGATCTCGCCCACGCAGCCTTCTATGGCCACTGCAATCCAGCGGCCACGCCCGCTCACGTGGCGCGTCTGTGCCCACAGCCGTTCGCAACGCTCACGCAACCGCTCACCGCTGCGGCATGGCACACCATTGGCTCTACCTATGTCCGATGCACCGACGACGAAGCCATCCACATTTCACACCAAGACGTCATGGCGACACGCTGCACGAACGTTGCAACCCTCGATACCGATCACTCACCCTTTTCATCAATGCCCTCACAGACCGCCGACCTTGTCGAACGAATCGTGCGCGGATAGATCTGCGCGCCCGAAAGGCCCGATATGAAAGTCCGGATCGGTTACGGGTTCGGTGTCCGTACCAAACTCAACGACGACAGCTTTGGCGTCGTGGTCGATACCCTCGAACGTCTGCGCTTCGACAGCCTCTGGCTCAGTGAACGCATTGGTGGTGAGGCACCTGACCCACTCGTGGCGATGTCGTTCGCTGCTGGTCGTACGCAGCGGTTGAAGTTCGGCATGAGCGTGATGGTGCTGCCCGGCCGCAACCCCATCGTGCTCGCAAAGGAACTCGCCACACTCGACCGCCTGTCGAACGGCCGTCTCCTTCCCGCGTTCGGACTCGGTGTAGCCGATCCGCACGAACAGCAAGCGTTCGGCGTCGAGCGTAAGGACCGCGCCAAGATTTTCGATGAAGCCCTCACGGTGATGCGCTCGTGCTGGACCGACGCGGAGGTCACGTTCCACGGCGAGCGCTTCCACTTCGACCGCTTACGTGTACAACCGAAGCCGAAACAGCAGCCACTCGAGGTCTGGCTCGGCGGCGTCGCGCCCTCGGAACTCAAGCGCGTCGGACGCCTCGCCGACGGCTGGCTTCCATCGTTCGTCACACCAGCCGATGTCGCTCTGGCACGGCCGATCATCGAGCAGGTTGCCCGCGAACATGACCGCGTTGTGCCTCCCGATCATTTCGGCGCGCTGATCCCGTACTCGCATGAGCCCCTGCCCGACACGTTGCTGGCAGGTCTCGCCGCTCGGCGCCCCGACCTCGACGATGTGGGCGCGCTGGTTCCGCAAGGCTGGGAGCAGCTCCTCGTGCTCATCGACCGCTTCGTCGATGTGGGCACCACCAAGTTCGTCGTCTTGCCTCTCTCGGAACCCGCCGACGCCGACGCGTGGGTGAGCGAACTCGAGGCGGCGTCCACCATGCTTCTCCCGCGACAGACCTGATCGGACCTGATGCTCACACCCAGACTCTTCGAACTGCGCCGACTGCGCATGCCACTGGTGCGGCCCTTCCGCACCAGCTTTGGCACCGAAACTGTCCGCGAGGTCATCGTGGTTCGGGTCATCACCGATCAGGGCGAGGGATGGGGCGAATCGTCGATCGAATCGGCACCGCTCTATCTCAGCGAGTTCCTCGATGCTGCCGACTACGTTTTTGCCGAGCACCTGATTCCGCGCTTGTTCGCGGC
>JAYTWP010000063.1:0-3241 GCA_043743395.1 Actinomycetota bacterium
ATGGCGATCCAGCAAATCGAGGTCCACCCGACAAGCTTGTGGTAGCCCTTCAGGTGCCACGGACCGACCTGGAAGTCGGGGTTCGTGAGCCGCAGGTAGATGGGGATTGCATACGCGATGTAGAGCCCGATCACACAGATGCCCGTCATCGCGAAGAACGCCGTGGAGTAACGGCCAGCTCCGGACCCCCTGACGTACAGCGACGACGCGCCCACGATGGCCGAGAGCGTGACGCCAAGCCATACAGAGTTCGTTGGCGTACGCGTCTTCGGGTTGATCTTGTGCCAATGCTTCGACCCGGGCAGTGCGCCGTCACGGCTGAACGCGTAGATCATGCGGCTATTCGCAGTGACGGACGCCAGTCCGCAGAAGAACTGACCCAAAATGCAGATGAAGACCAACAGCTTGGCGGCCCCGGTACCGACGGCACTCGAGATCAGTCGGTTTGCGGCGTTCACCAGGAATGGATCGTTCTTGTCACCAAAGACGATCGCCGCGTAAAGAGCGTCGCCTTCCTTGCCCTTCTTGGGAAGTGCCGCAATCATCGACAGGTTCAAGATGAGGCCTGCAACCGCCGAAATATAGATCGATCGGACGATTGCCTTTGGCGCCTCAGTACGGGCACCCTTTGTTTCTTCACTGACGTGTGCGGAGGCGTCGAAACCAGTGATCGTGTACTGCGCGAGCAACAGGCCGAGTGCGAAGAGGTAGATCGTGACGAACGTTCCACCCGTCCAACCGCTGAGTCCAGGGGGCGCCGCGTCGAATGCACCACGAATGCCGCGGGTGTTGCTGGGTGAGATGAACAGCACGCCCGCGATGACGACCACGCCGACGACGTGCCACCAGACACTGATGTCACCCATGATCCGGACGAGATCGATGCGAAATGTGTTCAACAGACCATGGACGATGAGCACGCCGAGGAAGATGAGAAAGATCGAGTTGACGGTGAGCTTGAACGAATCGGCGAACATGCGGATGAAATAGGCAATAAAGACCGACAACGCATAGTCAACGCTGGCGATGACGCCGATCTGACCCAGCAGGTTGAAGTAACCGGTGAACCACGACCAGCGTGCGCCATTTTTCTTGGCGAGTTTTGCCGACCAGTAGTAGAGACCGCCCGCCGTTGGATACGCGGAGCAGATTTCACCCATAGCCATCCCGACCAGGAGGGCAAAGCCACCGACCACGATCCAACCGAGGGTGATCACCCGTGGACCCGAGGTCACCATGCCGAGCCAGAAGCTCGTCATACCTCCAGCGAGAATCGAAATGATCGAGAAGCTGATCGCGAAGTTACTGAAACCACCGAGACCGCGGTGCAACTCCTGCGCATAGCCCATCGAATGTAAATGGTCTCTGTCGTGATCGTGATCGTGATCGTGTGAGTGGTGTTTGTGGTCATCGACATTGTCTGTCATCTGTTTAACCCTCCTCGTCGCTACTCCCCCGAGTAGCTAACTGGCCATAGGTTTAGCAGATGCGCGACGCCGCGCATGACAACCCGACACGCGTCACTGACCCGCCACGTATTCCAAGAACCAATCGACGATGCGTTCTGCATTGGGTCGGCTCTCGAGAACATTGAGCGATGTCTCGGCCCGGAGCTCCTCGGTCGAACTTCCGCGAGCCCGCAGTTCATCGCCGCCTGCGCCACTGGACCACCGCGTGATCATCGTCTCGTTCACTTCGGGGTGGAACTGCGTGGCAAAGGTTCGACCGAGTCGGTACGCCTGCGGTGCAATCGGAGAGCGCGCCAATTCCCGGGCACCTGTGGGAAGTGTGACCATGTCGTAGTGCCATTGCAACCACGGCCCGGGCGGGATGATGTCTGGCATGTCGCTGTCGATGTTGTTGTACCAACCGATTTCCGGCTCGGCCCCGCGCTGCACGGAGCCACCAAGCGCCTGGGCAATCGACTGCGCGCCGTAACAGATGCCATACACGGGCAACTGCCGCTGATGGGCTTCACGGATCAGCGCTATTTCGGCTGCGACCTCATCCGCGAGGTGCGGCCAATACACGCTCCATTCGCTGCCCATCAGCATCACGAGATCTATGCCATCGAGCGATGCCCACTCCATCGGTTGCTCACGGTGGCACTCGATGAACGAATAGCCGTGATGACGAAAGCGTTCGCCGCTATAGCCGGAATCACAATCGTTTGAGTTGGCGAGAAGCAAGGCACGCACGGTTGTACCGTAGGCCACGCAATGGATCGCGCGCAGATATCAGCAGAGTCAATCATCGCCGCTCGGCTCAACGCGCGGGAATATGTGAAGCACACACCCATCACGCCGTCGGCAGCTCTTGGCGACTCGTGCGGGGGCCACATCGTCCTCAAGGCTGAGAATCTTCAACGGACGGGATCGTTCAAGATTCGAGGTGCCCTCAACAAATTGCACGCGCTTGGAGACGGGGCACACAACGGTGTCACCGCTGGGAGTGCCGGCAACCACGCCCAGGCGCTCGCGTTCGCAGCGCGTACGCGTGGCGTGCCGTGCGAGATCTTCGTGCCCGCAGGTGCGTCGATCTCGAAGATGGCTGCGTGCCGTGGCTACGGTGCGTCCGCGTTTGAGGGTGGCGACTCGCTCGATGACGCCGTCATCGCAGCACGCTCACGCGCCGCTGAAGCAGACATGGCGTTCTGCCACCCGTTCGACGACCTTGCGATCGTGACAGGTCAGGCCACACTCGGCCTCGAACTCCTCGAAGACATGGCCGACCTTCGGCAGGTGATCATCCCGCTCGGCGGTGGTGGCCTCGCTGCGGGCGTAGCCATCGCGGTGAAGCAACAACTACCGAAGGTTCGCGTGATCGGTGTGCAGGTCGAGGCATGCGCCCCATACGCCAACCTCGCCCCACTCGGCGGTGCTGTGGTCACGCTGGCCGACGGCATCGCGGTGAAGCGTCCCGGCGAGATCACTCGTCCACTCGTCGAGCAGTGGCTCGATGACATCGTGGTGGTGGATGAGAACTCCATCGCCGATGCGATGGTGCTGCTCCTCGAGCGCGCCAAGCTCCTCGTGGAGGGCGCAGGCGCAGTCGGAGTCGCGGCGCTGATGATGAACCGAGTGCGACCCTCACTCTCCGGAACCACATGCGTGATCTTGTCTGGCGGCAACGTAGATCTCGGCGTCCTGCCCGGTCTCGTGCGCCGTCACGAAACACGCTCTGGAAGACGCCTCATCCTCTTTGCCCGAATCAGTGACAGACCGGGCGGTCTCGCTCGTCT
>JAYTWP010000064.1:0-8044 GCA_043743395.1 Actinomycetota bacterium
CAGCTCGGTTGTGCCGACATGGTCGGCATCGACAACTCAGCCAAGATGCTCGCTGAGGCCACCAGCATCACCACGCCTCGCGTCCGCTTTGAGCACGGCGATATCGGCGCGTGGACCAGCGTCGCCGACCACGATCTTGTGCTCGCCAACGCCTCGTTGCAGTGGGTGCCGGATCACGTTTCGGTACTGGCGCGGTGGACCGCAGCACTGCGTCCGGGCGGCCAGCTTGGCGTACAAGTGCCAGCGAATGCGTACATGCCTTCGCATACGGTGGCCGCCGAGGTCGCCCATCGTGAGCCGTTCTTTTCTGCATTCGGAACGGCAGGGCCGCCTGCCGACCCAGTGGCTCTGTACGTGCTCGAGCCCGAGCAGTACGCCTCGCTTCTCTATGAACTCGGCTTCACGCAGCAGCACGTGCGTTTGCAGGTGTATCCGCATGTGTTGCCCTCGAGTCGCAGCGTTGTGCAATGGGTTCGTGGCACCACGTTGACGCGGTTCCAAGATCGACTCGACCCAGAGACCTACAGCGCGTTCATCGTTGAATACGAGCGTGAGCTGCTACGTGTGATCGGCGATCGTTCGCCCTACTTCTTCCCGTTCCGCAGAATTCTGATGTGGGGTCGCAAACCCTCCTGAGGCTCGCAGCGGCCCAGCGCAGTGCTAGGCGGAATGCATCAGCGTAACGTCGTCGACATCTGACCACTGCGACAGGTCATGCGCGGTCAGCAACGTGACACCATCGAGTGACAGTTGGCGCAGCCGCTCGAGACTTGCGACAGCGCTGTCGTGATTCCAGACCCTACCGGTCGGGGTGATGTTGTGAATGCCGGCGAGTGTGTACGAGGCATCGCCCGTCAGTGCGAAGCGAGCGTGATCGGCGAAAGTGACCACGAGTGCTTGGTGGGCGGGTGTGTGGCCCGGCGTGGACACGAGCATCAACGAGCCGTCGCCGAGAATGTCGAAAGTGTCGTCGTAGTCCCAATCCGTTGCGCTGACGCCAGCGAGGTCCCCGGAGAGGAATCCACTCGGGCGAGTGACCCGCGCGTTCGCATACGCAAACTCGCTGGAGCGCACCAACTGCGTGGCTCCTGCGAAGGCACCGTTTTGGCCGGCGTGGTCGAAGTGAAGATGTGAGTTCGTCACCCACCGGATGTCGTCGGTCGAATAACCCGCCTGCTTCAGGCGCGCGTCGACGAGTGCCTGCCGGGGGCAACGGATCTGGAACAACTGCAGCAACGACCCGAAGTGTGCAGAAGGGTCCGGACCGCAACACGCCTCACTTACTCCGGTATCGAACACGAGCACGCCATCGCCGGTGTCGACCGCGAAGGTCATAACGGGCACGTTGCCAATGAGGCCGTTCAGGGTGCCGGTGAGAAGTCCACCGATGTCAGTGGCCAGGTCACCGCAGTGCAGGGCGAGCAGCTTCATCGCCGAGACGGTAGTTGCTCGACGGTGGACCGCTCGACCGATGCACGGAGCCGTCGATATCACTACGATGCGAAGCGATATGGCACATCGATCCCATCCACTCTTCCGCACTCACCATGCCCTGCGCATTAAGGGCTTTGCCAAGACCGAGGTAGTTGCTGAGGTAGCTGGCCACGATGTCGAGACCGCCGCACAGCACCTGCAGGAGCTTCAGGATGTCGGCCATGCTCAATTTCGTGAAGCACGGTCGTTGTGGCAACTCACCGCCGACGGTCGCGCAGCGCACGCCGAGGGGCTCGCCATCGATACAGCGCATCTCCACCCAACATCGTTGACCCACATCTACGATCCCTTTTTGGCGCTGAATGGCCGCTTCAAGGACCTGTGCGGGGACTGGCAATTACGTGATGGCGCCGCCAATGATCACAGCGATGCCGAGCGCGACGCGGCCGTGATCGCTCGGCTTGTTGCGTTGAATGATGAAGCTCAACCCATCGTCAAGGCGATTGGTCACGAGTTCGAGCGCTTCGCCAACTACTCGCGACGGCTGGCAGAAACGTGCCAGCGCGTACTGAATGGTGAAACAAAAATGTTTACCGGAGTCATGTGCGGCAGCTACCACGATGTGTGGATGGAACTGCACGAAGACCTCATATTGACCCAGGGCATTGATCGTGCACAGGAAGGATCATTCTGATGGCTCGCTTCGGACGTGTGCTCACAGCGATGGTGACGCCTTTCAATGACGACGGCTCGCTCAATCTCGATGTCGCTCAGTTGCTGGCCCGCTATCTGCAAGATCACGGCAACGACGGACTCGTTATTGCGGGGACCACGGGCGAGGCGCCGGTACTCACCGACGACGAACGCCTGTCGTTGTTCGCGGCGGTCATCGAGGCCGTCACGATTCCCGTCATCGCTGGCAGTGGGACCAACGACACCGCTCATTCGGTGCATCTCACTAAAGAAGCCGCCGCTCTCGGAGCGGCCGGCATCCTCGCGGTGTGCCCGTATTACAACCGTCCCTCGATGGCCGGAATCGACGGGCACATGCGGGCCATGGCCTCCGCCAGCGATCTACCGGTGATGGTGTACGACATCCCCGCTCGGACCGGTCGCAAGATCACGACCGCCGCGCTGCTCAAGCTGTTCCGTGAGGTGCCCACGATCGTGGCCCTCAAAGACGCGGCAGGCAACCCGGGCGAGACGGCGTCGCTCATCAGCCTTGCCCCCGACGGCGTCGAGGTCTACAGCGGTGATGACAATTGCACCCTTCCTCTGCTGGCGAGCGGCATCGTCGGTACGGTCGGCGTAGCTACCCACTGGACCGGCGACGATCACCAGCAGATGTTCGATTTTTGGGACAAAGGCGACACGATTGGGGCGCGGATCGTGAACAGTCGAATGCTCGACAGCTTCGTGTTCGAGACCGGCGACGACGCGCCGAACCCGATTCCCTCCAAGGCAATGATGCGTCACCTCGGGATTCCGGTGGGTCAGGCACGTCTGCCGATGGGCGACGCGCCCGATTTCGTCGAGCAGCGTGTCTCCGAGGTGTGGTCCAACCTGCAACGATGGAGGAATGAATTTCCCCTTCAGCCAAGACGATGATTCGTGAGTAAGCCCGTCTCAGCTCCGCCGGTCAAGATCTATTTCCTCGGTGGGCTCGGCGAGATCGGGCGTAACTGCATGGTCATCGAGCAGAGCAATCAGCTCCTGCTCATCGACTGTGGCCTGATGTTTCCCGACGCCGACATGCACGGCATCGACCTCGTCCTGCCCGACTTCACCTGGCTGCGTGAGAACGCGGATCGTGTTGTTGGTTGCGTTGCGACACACGGCCACGAAGACCATGTCGGCGCGTTGCAATACCTGCTGCGCGAGTTGAGCTTTCCGATCTACGGATCTGCGGTCACGCTCGGCCTTGCCCGCAACCGAATTGAAGAAGCCGGACTGCTCGGCCGCACCGAACTCGTCGTCGTCGCCGACGGCGAACGGCGCATGATCGGGCCGTTCGATGTCGAGTTCATCCCTGTTACGCACAGCGTTCCACACGCCCACGCCGTTGTGTTGCACACTCCGCAGGGCGTCATTGTGCATTCGGGCGATTTCAAACTCGACCTCACCCCGGTCGACGGTCGGCGCACCGATCTCGCCCGTCTCGGAGCGATTTCGTCGACCGAAGGTGTTCGTCTGCTGCTTGCCGACAGCACCAACTCTGAAGAACACGGCCATGCACCCAGCGAGACTGAGGTCGGAGGCGTCTTGCGGCGTCTGTTCGCCGAGCAGGCCGGCCGGCGCATCATCACCGCGAGCTTCGCCAGTCACCTGCATCGCATCCAGCAGATCGCCGATGCTGCGATCGCCAATGGGCGGGTCGTAGCAACGCTCGGGTTGAGCATCAAGAAGAACGTTCGCCTTGGTCGCGACCTTGGCATCTTGCACATCCCGGATGCGTCGCTGATCGATATCGACGAGGCCGACAAGTACCCACCAGAGCGTCTGTGCATTGTGTCCACTGGCTCTCAGGGCGAGCCGATGTCGGCGCTCAGCTTGTTGGCTCGCGGCGAGAACCGGTGGGTGAAGGTCGGCGATCAGGACACGGTGATCTTGTCGAGCCACGCCATTCCCGGTAACGAGAGCAATGTCAACCGCGTCATCGAAGGCTTGCTGCGACTCGGGGTCGATGTCATCCACAGCGGCATCGCCGACGTGCATGCCACAGGGCACGCACAGGCCGAGGAACTGAAGACGTATCTGTCCATCGTCAGGCCCGAGTTCTACGTGCCCATCCATGGTGAGTATCGCCATCTGGTGGCCAACTCCAAGCTCGGCATGATCATGGGCGTCGATCGGCAAAAGGTGCTGATCTGTGAAGACGGCGATGTTCTCGAACTCAGCGATGAGGGTCTGACTCCGACCGGCCGCGTGCCCGCCGGATACCTCTATGTGGATGGCATTGTCGGCGACGTTGGCCAGGGCGTGCTGCGTGATCGCAAGGTGCTTGCGGAGGAAGGCGTTGTCGTTGTCGTTGTCACGGTCGACATCACCTCTGGCAAGGTGTTGGTGGGCCCGGAGATCATCACTCGTGGTTGGGTGTATGCGCCCGAGGCCGAAGACCTTCTCGACGAGGCTTGTGACCGCATTTCTGACGCGGTCGAGTCGGCGTTGGCCAAGGGCGAGCGCAACGTCGATGCGCTCGAGCGCGACGTGCGCCGTGCCGCAGGCAAGTTCGTGAACGAGCGGACCAAGCGTCGACCGATGATCGTGCCCGTGGTGATGGAGGCCTGAGGCCTTTCTCTTGCACGTGATCCTCATGAATCGATTCCGACCCGGCACGCGTGCGGCTGCGCGTTGCGTTGTGCTGGCGGCGCTTGCGTTCGGACCACTGTCAGCGTGCAGCGGTCAATCCGGCGGTAGCGATGGGACTGCGACTTCGTCGTCTGCTGTATCGGCGCCGTCTGGTCCGTTGCCGTTGCGTGTCGAACTCATTCATGAAGCTGTAGCCACGCTCGAGACCAAACTGGGTGGCCCTCAGCAGTATTTCGAGGTGAACGCGACGCCCACCTTGGTGAACCTGTTCGTCGCGACGGACAACGCGACGAGGGCTCTGGCGTATGTCTATGTCGACGGCAAACTCAGTGAGCCGGCGCCACCCGAGCAGGTGAAGGCGGGCGCACCCACGTTCGCCGCTCGCGACCTCACGTTCGACGACAAACGCGTGCTCGAGCCCGTACTTATTGCGCTGACGACATCGAGCCCGCGGGTGTTCTCCGCCGTCGGTGTCGTCGGGGGCGCAGTGTCCTACTTGATCACCATGGAATCGACAAAGGGTGGCCAATTGCAGGTGCCTGTGAAGGCCGACGGATCGATCATCGGCGCGGTGCAGAACTAGGGATGCTGCAACCTCGGTACGCCCCCTTGGTACGTTGAACGTCTATGGCAACACGGGGCAACAAGGCCCGCAGTTCAGGATTCGCGCGATCGTCCGGTAATCAGGGCTCGTCGCGCTCGGGATCGTCTGCCAAATCGTCCAAATCGTCCAAATCCACCAAATCCACCAAATCCACCAAATCGTCCGCCTCTCGAGGCAGGGGTGCCGACGCCCGTGCAGAATTGCGCTCCGCGGTCGAGGGCCGCGAGCACGAATTCATCGGCGTCGCCCTGATCGCGAGCGGAATCCTCGTGGGCCTCGCGATCTACTTCAAGCTCGCTGGTGTGCTCGGCCGTGGGCTCAATCGGGCGCTTGGTTGGTTGTGTGGGCTCGGCCGCTTCGCGATCCCGGTCGTATTGGTCGCCTCTGGCGTGGCCTTGGTTCGTCAAGGTCGTAGCGACCGTCGTGTTCGGCTCATCGTTGGGTGGGGCGCGCTGGGGGCCGCAGTCCTCGCGCTGTTGCACATCTTCATCGTGCCGTCGAGCAAGTGGTCCGACCTCGGCCCTCTCGGGGGTGCCGGCGGATGGCTGGGCGCGTTGGTCGGCGTGCCGGTGCGCTCGCTGATCGGAGACATCGCCGGCGTGGTGGTGCTGATTGCCCTCGCGTTTGCTGCGTTGTTGCTCATCACAGGCTTGTCCGTGCGAGTGCTGCTCGATCGAATTCTTGCTGCCGTCAGCATCGTGACGTTCCCGATCAGCCGTTCTGCCCGGCGCGCGCTCGGCGGCATGTCCACGCTGTCCAGTGAACGCTCGTCAGATGGCCAACTCGATCATGGTGTCCGGCCCCAGATCTACGATGCGGATTCCGAAGAATCCGATCCTTCGGTGCCACAAAAGCGCCCTAAGAAATCGTCGTCCGGTGTTCTCGCCGCTCCAGTGGTCGCCAGCTTGGGTTCGGCCGAGCAGGGCGAACTCGACCTTGGCCCTGGTGCAAAGAAGGGGCAGTGGGTTCTCCCGCCTTCATCGTTCTTGGTGCGTTCGGGCGTGCAGACGGTGAACAAGGCCGAGGTGGAAGCGCGTGGTCGCACTCTGGTCGAGTCACTGAATTCACATGGTGTGGAGACAAAACTCGTCGGCATGACGGTTGGTCCCACCGTCACGCGCTACGAGCTCGAACTCGGAAGCGGCGTGAAGGTGGCCAGGGTCACCAGCCTCAACCGCGATATCGCCTATGCGATGGCGGCTATCGATGTGCGCATTCTGGCGCCCATCCCGGGCCGCTCAGCGATCGGTGTGGAAGTACCCAACCACACGCGCCAGCTTGTGTCATTGGGCGACATCATGTTTTCGGCCGAGGCTAAGGCGGCCACACATCCGCTCGATGTTGCCATCGGCAAGGACATCGCCGGCCGGTCCGTCTTCCTCAACTTGGCGACCACCCCCCACTTGCTGATCGCAGGTGCCACTGGGGCCGGCAAATCCAGCGGCATCAACTGCATCATCACGTCGATGCTCATGAGAAGCACACCAGATCAGGTGCGGCTCATCCTCGTCGACCCCAAGCAGGTCGAGATGGGTCAATACAACAGGCTTCCGCATCTGCTCACCGCGCCGGTCACGAATCCGAAGAAGGCTGCCAACGCGCTCGGTTGGGCTTGCAAGGAGATGGACCGTCGGTACGACATCCTCTCCGAGGTCGGCTTTCGCGACATCACCGGCTACAACGCGGCCTTCGATCGGGGCGAGCTTCAGGCCGAGCCGGGCACCGACCGCGAGTTCGAGCGCCTGCCGTACATCGTGATCGTGGTCGACGAGCTCAATGACCTGATGATGGTGGCGGCACGCGATGTCGAGGACAGCATCACGCGCATCGCACAGAAGGCCCGTGCGATCGGCATTCACCTCATCGTGGCAACCCAGCGACCCAGCGTCAACGTCATCACCGGTGTCATCAAGGCCAATGTGCCCGCCCGTGTGGCCTATGCCGTGAGCAGCCTCACTGACAGTCGCGTCATCCTCGATCAACCGGGTGCAGAGAAATTGGTGGGCAAGGGCGACATGTTGTTGTTGCCCGGCAGCTCGAACGTCGCGCAACGAATCCAAGGCTCGTTCGTGAGCGAGGAAGAGGTCCGCAAGATCGTCGGGCACTGGCGGCGCCAGGTCACCGAGGTCGCAACGGTCGCAGGAATCGAAGGCGACGAGAACGAGGCTGGCAGTGGCCTCTTCGGTATGGGCCCCAGCCACAACAGCGTCACGAGTGGCGACCCTGACGACGACGACACTCTCACCCGTCAGGCAATGGAGCTTGTGGTGCGCAGCCAACTCGGGTCGACATCGATGTTGCAACGCAAGCTCAAGGTCGGCTTCGCGCGCGCCGGACGGATCATGGATCTTCTCGAGCAGGGTGGCGTCGTGGGGCCGAGTGAAGGCTCAAAGGCGAGGGCAGTTCTGATGACCGTCGAGGAATTCGAGCTCCTGCAAGAAGCCGAACGTAACCGCGCATAGTCCCCCAGCGAGGTCAAATGCGGGGCCCTTTTCGGGACCGAAGACCCTAGGGAAACGCGACCGCCAAGGCGCACAATGACAGTGACCAAGGAGGTTGTGTCATGCGTTCCCACCGACTCCTTGCGCTCGTGGCGGCCGTGTCTTTGATCGCTCGGCCGAGAACGGTACTCCGGTCGCCGTGAACGAAGTACATGTGCAACTCTGACCGCTTGCAGATCGGCGGGCTCCTGACGCA